>JAQTVS010000319.1 GCA_028706735.1 Thiomonas sp. | reverse complement strand
ACGGCCAGTTCATAGCCCTCGCGGCGCATGTTTTCCAGCTGGATGGTCAGATGCAGTTCACCGCGTCCCATGACCTCAAAAATGCCGTCTTCGTCCGTCTCCCGCACGCGCAGGGCCACGTTCGATTGCAGTTCTTTCTGCAGGCGGTCCCAGATCTGGCGGCTGGTCACATACTTGCCTTCACGCCCGGCCAATGGGCTGGTGTTGACGCAGAAGTTCATGGTCAGCGTGGGTTCATCGACCTTGAGCATGGGCAGGGGCGAGGGGTTGATCGGATCGGTCAGAGTCACGCCAATGCCGATCTCGGTAATGCCGTTGATCAGCACGATGTCGCCCGGGCCAGCCTCTGTCACCTGCACGCGGTCGAGACCCTGGAAGGTCAGCACCTGGTTGACCCGGCCCTTGTAGGACGCGCCCTCCGGCCCTTCCATCACCAGCACATCCATGCCGGGCTTGAGCGTGCCGGCATTGATGCGGCCGACGCCGATGCGGCCCACGAAACTGTTGTAGTCCAGCGCCGAGATCTGCAGTTGCAGCGGCGCCGCCGGATCGCCGCTATGCGGCTGCACATGCTTGAGAATGGTGTTGAACAGCGCCGACATATCCGGCCCCCACTGTTCGCCCGGCGCACCCTCTTCCAGCGAAGTCCAACCGTTGATGCCCGAGGCGTAGACCACGGGAAAATCGAGCTGCTCATCGTTGGCGCCCAACTTGTCGAACAGGTCGAATGCGGCATTCACCACCGCGTCTGGCTTGGCGCCGGGCTTGTCCACCTTGTTGACCACGACGATGGGCTTGAGGCCCAGCGCCAGCGCCTTCTTGGTGACGAAACGGGTCTGCGGCATCGGCCCTTCCTGCGCGTCGATCAGCAGCACCACGCCGTCCACCATGCTCAGGGCGCGCTCCACTTCCCCGCCGAAGTCGGCGTGGCCCGGTGTGTCGACGATATTGATGTGCGTGCCTTCCCAGCTCACTGCGCAGTTCTTCGCCAGGATGGTGATGCCGCGCTCGCGTTCGATGGCGTTGTTGTCCATCACCGTATCGACAACTTTTTCGTGTTCGGCGAAGGTGCCCGACTGGCGCAGCAACTGGTCGACCATGGTGGTCTTGCCATGGTCAACGTGGGCGATGATGGCGATATTGCGAATGGATTTGCTCATGGTGTTGCGTCCTGATGGAAAGATTCGGTTCGAAAGGGGGAAATCGGGGGCTGCGCCACGGGCGCAACCGGGGGTAAGAGTTCGTCGGTGCAAAGCAGGCGGCGCGGAGCCAGCACGCCGCCGTCCCACGCACCAATGCCCAGCAGCACGTCGGGCTGTTCGGCGGCGAGCGGGCCATACACCCGCACCTCCTCGCCTGGGTCAGCGTGCTCCTGGACAGGCAGGCCGCTGAGCCGTCCGCCGTGCAAAAACCGCTGCGCCTGTCCGGCATCGAGGTTTTGGCGCGGCGAAGCCTGCAGCAAGGCGTCGGTTGGCAACAGTCTTTCGCGGAGCGCTGACTTGCCCATCGCTTCGGCCGCATCCAGATCCAGCGCCTGGGCCAGCGGAAAACCGCCGCTGGCGGTGCGGGTGAGTGCAGCCAGATGCGCGCCACAGCCTAGCGCGTCACCGATGTCGCGCGCTAGCGCACGGATGTAGGTGCCCTTGCCACAATGCACATCCAGCGTGAGCCGGTCGTCCTGCAGATCGAGCACGTCAACCGTGTGCACCTGCACCGTGCGCGGCTCGACCTCGATGACTTCTCCCGCGCGTGCATAGGCGTAAAGCGGTTTGCCACCGCGCTTGAGCGCGCTGTAGATCGGCGGGGTCTGCAAAATCGTTCCGACGAAACGGGGCAGCACGGCATCGATCTGGGCGCGCTCCACCTGCACCGGCTGTTGTGTCACCACCTCGCCTTCGGCATCGTCGGTCGTGGTGCGCACGCCGAGCTGCAGCACGGCGGTGTAGCGCTTGTCTGCTTCCAGATGGCGCTGGGCGAATTTGGTCGCGGCGCCAAAACACAGCATCAACAGCCCGTCAGCCAGCGGATCAAGCGTGCCGCCATGCCCGGCCTTGGCCGCACGCAGCACACGGCGCACGCGAAACAGGGCTTGTTGCGAAGTCAGGCCGCGCGGCTTGTTGAGTAACAGCACGCCGTTGACCGCCTCCCAGGGCGTTTTGTTGGAATTCATGTGGTGGCAGGCCGCGCGTACGCCGCGGCGGGTCAATCGTCTTTGGCCTGTTGCGACAAGGCCTGTCGGATCAGCCCGTCCATCTCCGCCGCCTTCTCTGTCGTTGGATCAAACAGGAAATGCAGCGTCGGCACGGTATGGATTTGCAGGCGCTTGAACAGCAGGCTGTGCAGGTACCCGGCCTTGTCGCTGAGCAACTGGCGGGCGGTTTCGGGCTCGGCGCCGATCACGCTGAAATACACCTTGGCATGGGCGTAATCCGGCGTGAGCTGCACATCGGTGAGCGTCACCAGTCCGAGCTGCGGGTTGCGCAGCTCGCGCTGGATCAACTCCGCCAGATCGCGCTGGATCTGGTCGGCGATGCGTTGGGTGCGGTTGGGCGTTGCGCGCTTCATCTCGATCTGGCCATTGCCCTTACAGCGTGCGCGCCACTTCCTTGATCTCGAAGACTTCGAGCTGGTCGCCTTCTTCGATGTCCTGGTAGTTCTTCAGCGACAGGCCGCACTCGAAGCCTTCCTTGACTTCGCGTGCATCGTCCTTGAAACGCTTGAGCGAATCGAGCTCGCCGGTGTGAATGACCACGTTGTTGCGCAGCACGCGCACCTGCGCGGAGCGGCGCACCAGGCCGGAGAGCACCATGCAGCCCGCCACCGCACCCACTTTGGGAATGCGGAACACTTGGCGAATCTCGACCAGGCCCAGGGTTTCTTCCTTCTTGTCCGGCGTGAGCATGCCCGACATGGCGGCCTTGATCTCGTCAACTGCTTCGTAAATGATGTTGTAGTAGCGGATGTCGATGCCGTTGTTCTCGGCCAGCTTGCGCGCGCCCGCATCGGCGCGGGTGTTGAAGCCGATGATCACCGCATTCGACGCGATGGCCAGATTGACGTCGCTCTCCGAAATGCCGCCCACGGCCGCATGCACCACCTGCACCTTGATTTCGGAAGTGGAGAGCTTGGTGAGCGCGTGAATGAGCGCTTCTTGCGAGCCCTGCACGTCGGCCTTGATGATGAGCGGCAGGTTCTGCGCGCCTTCGTTCAATTGCTCGAACATGTTTTCGAGCTTGGCGGCCTGCTGGCGGGCCAGCTTGACATCGCGGTATTTGCCCTGGCGGAACAGCGCGATTTCGCGCGCCTTGCGCTCGTCGAGCAGCACCATGATTTCCTCACCGGCGCTGGGCACTTCGGTCAGCCCCTGAATTTCCACTGGAATGGACGGGCCAGCCTCGGCCACCGGCTTGCCCAACTCGTCGAGCATGGCGCGCACGCGGCCAAATGCGGCCCCTGCGAGCACCACGTCACCGCGCTTGAGCGTGCCCGACTGCACCAGAATGGTGGCCACAGGGCCGCGGCCCTTGTCGAGCCGCGATTCGATCACCAGCCCTTTGGCTGGGGCGTCAATCGGGGCCTTGAGCTCCAGCACTTCGGCCTGCAGCAGAATTTGTTCGAGCAGATTGTCCACGCCTTCGCCGGTCTTGGCAGACACGGGCACGAACGGCGAATCGCCGCCATATTCTTCGGGCACCACGCTCTCGGCAATCAGTTCCTGGCGCACGCGGTCGGGGTTGG
>JAQTVS010000318.1 GCA_028706735.1 Thiomonas sp. | reverse complement strand
ACGTCGAGCAGAATTTGCGGGGGAGATTTGTCGAGCAGGGTGCCGTGCAGTCGTCCGATCATGGGCAAACTTTAGCAGCCCCGGGACAGCCAGCCGCTAACATTCGCGGATTATTTTGCGGCTTTCCCCATGACTCGACCCACCTCCTACAGCAAACAAGACCTCATCTCCTGCGGCGAGGGCCATCTGTTCGGCCCCGGAAACGCGCAACTGCCCCTGCGCGAAATGCTGATGATGGACCGCATCACCCAGATCTCCGAAACGGGCGGCGCCTACGGCCGCGGCCAGATGCTGGCCGAGCTCGACATCCACCCCGGCCTGTGGTTTTTCGGCGTGCATTTCCAGGGCGACCCGGTGATGCCCGGCTGCCTGGGGCTGGATGCGATGTGGCAGCTCGTGGGGTTCTATCTCGGCTGGGTCGGCGGCCTGGGTCGCGGCCGCGCGCTGGGCGTGGGCGAGGTGAAATTCACCGGCCAGGTGCTGCCCACCGCGAAGCTGGTGCAGTACCGCATCGACCTCAAGCGGGTGATCAACAGTCGCCTGGTCATGGGCATCGGTGATGGCACGATGTTGGTCGATGGCCGTGAGATCTACACCGCCAAGGATCTGCGCGTCGGACTGTTCACATCGACCGACGGGTTCTGAACGCGGTTCACGGGTCTGCACCTGATCTGGCTGCTCTTGTAGGTACTGTCCCCATGAGCGGCAACGCGCGAGCAAAGATACAGTTCAAATGTATCCATTTGTTATAGAGACGACATCATGCGCCCACTTTGCCTTCCCGATCTTCGACGCCGCAGCCTGCTGAGCTGGGGTCTGACTGCAGCCGGCCTGGCCGCCACTGGCGCTGCGACGCCGCACCTTGCCGCCTTCGCCGCCGATGCGGTGGACTTCATTCGCGGCCCCAAGGTGCCGGACGTGGCGTTCACCAAGCTGTCCGATCATGTGTTCGTCATCTATGCCGCAGACGGTTTCCCCACCGAAAGCAACCAGGGCATGATGAGCAACATCACCGCGGTCAAGACGGCTAAGGGCGTGGTCATCCTCGACACCGGCGCCTCGGTGCAGATCGGCGAGATGACCATCCGCCAGTTGCGCAAGCTCACCGATCAACCGGTGGTCGCGGTGTTCAACTCGCACTATCACGGCGATCACTGGATGGGCAACGACGCCTTTGTCAGCGCCTACGGCCAGGATCTGCCGATTTACGCCATGCCCCATACGCGCGAGCAGATTGCGGGCGCCACCGGCACCGAATGGCAGCAGGCCATGCTCAAGTGGACCAACCAGTCCAGCGCAGGCACCCGCATCGTCGCCCCCAACCGCGACGTCAAGCACGGCGACGTGTTCGACTTCGGCGACGTCACCCTGCGGGCGCACCACTACGGCACGGCGCATACCCCGTCGGACGTGTGCATCGAAGTGGTGCAGGACAAGATCACCCATGTCGGCGACGTGATGATGAACCGGCGCATCGCCAATATGGACGACGGCTCCTACCCCGGCTCGCTGGCTTACATGGACAAGCTGGAGCAGAACATTCCCGGCAGC
This sequence comes from Thiomonas sp., assembly GCA_028706735.1. Taxonomy (GTDB): domain Bacteria; phylum Pseudomonadota; class Gammaproteobacteria; order Burkholderiales; family Burkholderiaceae_C; genus Thiomonas. The sequence goes on along the minus strand of JAQTVS010000318.1, from coordinate 2,189 downwards.
AACTGGCTGCCCGGCCACGGCCATGCAGACCGCAGCGTGATGGCCTGGCAGCGCGAGCTGTTCGCCGCCATCTGGGAGCACGCGCAGAACGCCGCGCAAAACATGGCCGGGCCGGACGCCGCCATCGCCGCCGCGAAGGCCGACCCGCGCGTGGCGTCCAAGGCCAAGGAGACGGCGGGCTGGGACAATAACATCGGCAAATACATCAGCTTGGCGTATCTGGAGGCGGAGCAGAAGGGATGAGAGGGCGCAGTGTGGCGATTTCAATCCGCTTTACTTCACCTGCTCCACGGCGATTGGCACCTTCACCTCATGCTTGAATTCCGACAGGGTGATTGAAGGATCGGCGAGTTCGCCAGTCGCGGTGAAGTGAATGTCGCTGTCGGTCACGCCGTCGTAGTCGATATGGCGGATGTACGGCAGATAGACCTTGGGATTGCTCGACCCCGCTTTCATCATGGCGTGCGCCAGCACCATGGCGGCGTCGTAGGCGTTGGGTGAATAGAGCTGGAAGGCGGCGGCGCCGAATTCGGCGTCGTAACGCGCCTTCCACGCCTTGCCCTTGGGCAGCTCGGACAGCGGCACGCCGCCTTGGGCGCAGATCGTGCCATTGACCGCATCGCCCGCCACCTTGGCCATGATGGGCGCGCAGATGCCGTCGCCGCCCATCAGCCGCGCGGTCATGCCGATCTGGCGCATCTGGCGCACCAATGGGCCGGCCTGGCTGTACATGCCGCCATAGAAAATCACCTGCGGATGATCCGCTTTGACGCGGGTGAGAATGGCGGAAAAGTCGCTCGCCTTGTCATCGGTGTATTCGCGGTCCACCACCTGCATGCCGATGCGTTTCGCCGTGGCGGTGAAGACATCGGCCAGCCCCTGGCCATAGGCGGTGCGGTCGTCGATCACCGCCACCCGCTGCACCTTCAGGGTGTCGTGCGCATATTCAGCCAGCCCCGCGCCCAGCGCGTTGTCGTTGGCAATCATGCGAAAGAATGTCTTGTAGCCCTGCTCGGCAATTTTCGGCGCCGTGGACGACGGAGTGATCTGCGGAATGCCGGCCTGGCTGTAAATGCGCGCGGCCGGAAAAGTGCAGCCCGAGGTCTGGTGGCCGACCACGCCGCTCACGCCCTCATCCACCAGCTTCTGCGCCACCAGGGTGGCCTGCGTGGGCAGCCCCTGGTCGTCCTCCGCGTCCATCGCCCAGTGGACCGGCTTGCCGCCAATCTGGGCATGCTCGGCGTTGAGCTGGTTCACCGCCATCTGCACGCCGTTGACCGCGTCCTGCCCGCTGGCGGCCAGGGGGCCAGACAGCGGCACGGCTACGCCAAGCACGACGCGCGGCTCGGCCGCATGGGCCGACATCCCCAGACCGGCAAACAGCGCCAAAGACATTCCAGTCAATCGCAACGATGAAGGCATGTGGTTCTCCTTGAAAATCAGGCTTGAAAACAACGAACCCGGATCATCAAGCAAGAACCGCGCGCGGCATGTAAGCAGATGCATCTACGTGTCATGTCCCGGATGATGTCCCGCTGATTGACCCGGCACGTTGAAGTCCGGGACTTCGACTCCCCACCCCGACCCTCCCCACAAGTGGAGAGGGCGTAAACACGCCTCCCCTACAACGCTGGGGGGAGGTTGGGAGGGGCTTGCGCAAATCGCGCGCAGCGCTTTCTACTCCTCCCCCACCCTGTGGGGGAGGTTGGGAGGGGGAGGCCGCTGCATGGCCTTGCCCATGAACGCTGCCTCCTGCGCCATTCCAGATCCACATAGGACTATCTGGGTTCTCAACCGATCAGCCGCCCACCGCGCACCCGCATGCCGCGCAGTTGCGCTGCGCCGAGCTTGCCGCTGGCCATGTCTGCCGTGCTCACGCCCGCAGGCGCTGACGCTTGGTGCAGCGCGGCCAGCCCGCGCTGCGCGTGCGCGTGGCAAATGGCCAGGCCGAGTGCGTCGGCAGCGTCCGGGCCGGGCTGGCCCGGCAGCGCCAGAAGGCGCGCCACCATCTCCTGCATCTGTGTCTTGCTGGCGCGGCCGTAACCGACGATGGATTTTTTCAGTTGCAGCGCGGTGTACTCAACCACCGGCAGCCCTTGCGCCACCAGCGCGGCAATGGCCGCGCCGCGCGCCTGCCCCAGCAGCAGGGTGGACTGCGGGTTGACGTTGACGAACACGATCTCCACCAC
>JAQTVS010000317.1 GCA_028706735.1 Thiomonas sp. | reverse complement strand
CTTTGGATGCTTGCGAAAAGCGTTCGACAGGCTGGTGCCGGTTTCCACATCGCCACGGATGTCCATGATCAGCCTGGCCATGTTCGGATTGGGGTGGCCGCGCCCGACGATGTCGAAGGATTGCAGCAAGGGAACCCCGGCCTTGATCATGGTGGACATCTGGCGCGTGAACGTGGAAATGTCCTTGGCCTTGATCGCCTTGCCGCTGTTCAGCCGGCGCTTCTTGACCTTGGTGACCAGAATGCCCTGGCGCCGCAAGGACGCCGAGACGATGGCTTCACTTCCTGCACGCAGTTCACCGCGCTGGAGCTTGCCTTGCCGATCTTTGCCCTCCCACTGAAACAGCGCTTCCTTCGCCGTTCGTGCCGTAGCTGTAGCCATGGTGCTTCCCCCGTTTACTCGTTGGACACGGCGATGATTTCTTCCAGGGACGTGACCCCGAGTTTCACCTTGATCAGCCCGGACTCCCGCAGAGAACGCACGCCTTCCTTGCGTGCTTGCTGGGCGATGTCCATGGCTGTGCCGTGGTTAAGGATGATGCGTTGTATTTCTTCAGTAATTGGCATGACCTGATAGATGCCAACACGGCCCTTGTAGCCTGAGCCGCCGCAGGCATTGCACTTTCCCGCCTTATATGGCTTCCAACTGCCGTCCAGGTCTTCTTCACGAAATCCGGCTTCCAGCAGCGTTTGTGCGGGCAGGTCGACCGGGGTCTTGCATTGCGTGCAAAGCTTGCGCGCCAGACGCTGCGCCGTGATGAGAATCACGCTGGACGCAATGTTGAACGCGGGCACGCCCATATTCATCAGGCGGGTCAGCGTGGTGGGGGCGTCATTGGTGTGCACCGTGGAGAGCACGAGGTGGCCGGTTTGCGCGGCCTTGATCGAAATGTCAGCGGTTTCCAGATCGCGGATCTCGCCCACCATGATGATGTCGGGATCCTGGCGCAAAAAAGCGCGCAACGCGTTTGCAAAAGTCAGCCCTGCCTTCTCGTTGACGTTGACCTGATTGATACCGGGCAGGTTGATTTCCGCGGGATCTTCTGCGGTCGAGATATTGACCCCCGGCTGATTCAGGATGTTCAGGCAGGAATAAAGCGATACGGTCTTGCCGCTGCCGGTCGGGCCTGTCACCAGAATCATGCCGTAGGGACGATGAATCGCGCGAAGCAGTTTTTCCCGTTCTTCCGGCTCGTAGCCCAGCGCGTCGATGCCAAGCTTGGCCGAGGAAGAGTCCAGAATCCGCATCACAATTTTTTCGCCGTACAGCGTGGGCAAGGTGCTCACCCGAAAATCGATCGATTTTTCCGGGCTGATGCGCAGCTTCATGCGCCCGTCCTGCGGCACGCGGCGCTCGGCGATGTCCAGCTTGGAAATGACCTTGATGCGCGAAGCGAGTTTTTCCTTGATGGAGGCCGGTGGCTGCGCAATTTCACGCAGCTCGCCGTCCACGCGAAAACGGATGCGATAAAAATGCTCGAAGGGCTCGAAATGCAGGTCGGAAGCGCGCATATTGATTGCGTCGATCAGCATTTTTTGCAGGAATCGCACGACGGGCGCGTCATCAACTTCGTTCGCCTGATCTTTGGTCTCGACCGGCTCGGCGCCGTCGCTCAGATCGCCAAGATCAAAGTCTTCTCCAACGAGTGCCGAGATCTGGCTGCTCGCCGATTGCCCGGCCTGCTCAATGATGCGCGTCAGCTTGTCATACTCAACGACGACCAACTCGATCTGCGCCTGCGATTGAAACTTGATCTTGTCTTCTGCTTCATGGTCGGCAGGATCGGCGGTGGCAACGACCAGGCGATTGCCCCGCTTGAGCAAAGGCAGAACCTTGTAAGCCTGAATGATTTTGGGGTCGATCGCACCGGTAGCCAGGCGCGTTGGATCAAACGCATCCAGATCCAGCAATGGCAGCGAAAACGTCTTGCTGACCCAGTGCGCCAAATCGGGCGCATTCATCGAGCCACTGCCGATCAGCGTGGCAATGAAACTGCTGCGGGTCTCTTGCCCGCGCTGGTGGATTTGCTCCACCAGAGTGCGTGGCAGCAACTCAGCCTGCACCAAGGCATGCGCCAGGCCGGGAAGAGCCTTGGACGGGGTGGAAGCGGAGGCGGCGATCGAAGTGGCGGACATGCTGCAGCAGAGGGTAGTCTGACAATGATGCGTGCGACAGGCGCTCTTTGTAAATCCTTGGCCTTGTTCGCCGCGTCATTTTGGCGTGAAAAATCCACAGTTTAGAGAGCCGTGGCCTGTTGCGGGCGAAGTATCGCGCGTGTCGCGAGAAGATTGGCTCAGGCGCCGTGAGCCACAGAATGGAAATGGCCACCGATTGGTGGCCATTTAAAGGGGCGGCCTCAAATCTGAAGTGCAACACCCCAAACCTGTAAGGTGTTGCGATGGAAAGAACGACGACGTACCGACAGCTTCAAGCCGAAGGGCGCATGACGATAGCCAGTTTGATGCAGCAGGGGTGCAGTGTTCGGGCCATGGCCCGAACACTGGGGCGCGCGCCCTCGACCGTCTTGCGCGAGTTGGGCCGCAATGCGGCTGAGGCGGCGGTCTATGCAGCCAGCACAGCGCAGCAGGCCACGACGGCGCGACGCGATGCCGCACGCCCGTCTCCCAAACTGCACCGGGATGGCATCCTCTGGGGCGTGGTCACCACCTTGCTGGCCTGGAAGTATTCGCCCCAGCAGATTGCTGGCACACTGCGTCGGGTGCACCCAGACCGCCCCGAACTCCACGTCTCCCACGAGACCCTCTACACCGCCATCTACGCCCACGCCCGGGGCGAGTTGCGACGGCAGTTGATTTGCCTGCCTGCGCCACGGCCATGCAAAGCGCCTGCCGCGCTCCAGGGGCAATGACCGCCGCGGCCAGATTCCCGAGAGGGTCAGCATCCATGTGCGCCCGCCCGAGATTGAAGACCGCTTGATGCCCGGGCATTGGGAAGGCGACCTCATCAAGGGGGCTGGCAACAAGTCCGCCGTGGGCGTGCTGGTCGAGAGTTCCAGTCGTCTGCTGTTGCTCGTCCAGATCCCGATGCCACGGCCGCCTCGGCCCTGGCTGGCTTTACGGCCAAGTTGCGGTCGATTGCTGCGCCGCTGCGCCAGAGCATGACGGACGATCAGGGCCGGGAGATGACGCGCCATGCTGAACTCATTATCCAACCAGGCATAGAAAGTCCGTGGGTGCCAGTACACCCGCGCACCAATCTTCGCTGGGGGCGGAATTTCTCCGGCGTTGACCCAGGATTCGACGGTGCGCACGCACACACCGAGGGCGCGGGCCACGTCCGATTTGCTGAGTGGCTGGAAAGTGTGGATGATGGTTTCTGGCTGGGGTGTCATGTCTGTCATGAAAGCGCTCCTTTGGTTTTGGGGAATTTGTGTAGAAACGCGATTCCTTAAATGTTGTCCTCCAGACGGTTGTGAGAGGTTTTTCTGAGTCGGCCTTCGAGTTGCGCGCAGACGACAAGGGTGCGACGGCTTTGATGCGAGCCATGAGCAAGCGCGGGTAGTCAGCTGTCGTTGAGTGCTTTATGTTCATATAGAAATTGACAAATAGGCTATTTATGTCATAATCTATATTCATGCCAAAGACAGCCCGCGCCCTCCTCCAGCTTCCGCCAGCCACCGCGGGGGCTATCGAAAAGCTGGGCGCCGACCTGGCCGTAGCCCGCTTGCGCCGAAAAGAGTCGTTGAGGTCCTGGGCGCAGCGCCTGGGCGTTTCTGTGCCGACCCTTCAA
>JAQTVS010000316.1 GCA_028706735.1 Thiomonas sp. | reverse complement strand
CGCAGAGGGTGTGATCAGCGGGCATGGCGGATTTGTCCACACCCTCTCAGTTCAGCCAGCCCTTTTTGCGGAAGTACCAGAACGGCGCGATGACGGTGAGCGCCATCAGCCCCAGGGCGAGCGGATAGCCGTAGCTCCAGTCGAGTTCGGGCATGGCCTTGAAGTTCATGCCGTAGATGCTGGCGATGAGCGTGGGCGGCAGCATGGCCACCGAGGCCACCGAGAAAATCTTGATGACCTTGTTCTGGTTGATGTTGATGAAGCCCACCGTGGCATCCATCAGGAAGTTGATCTTGTCGAACAGGAAGGCAGTGTGGCCGTCGAGCGAATCGAGATCGCGCAGGATCTGCCGCGCCTCCTGCGACTGGTCCGCGCTGAGATGGCGGCTGCGCAGCAGAAAGCTGAGCGCGCGCCGCGTGTCCATGACGTTGCGGCGGATGCGGCCGTTCAGGTCTTCCTGCTGCGCGATGCCGGTGAGCGCCTTCGCGGCGTCCTGGTCGCTGGGGCGCGGCTTCAGAATGTGCGCGCCAATGGCTTCGAGATCGTCGTAGATGCCTTCGAGCGTGTCGGCGGAATATTCGGCGTCGGTGAGGTAGAGCGCGAGCAGCACGTCGGTGGCGTTTTCAATCAGCCCGGGCATGCGCCGCGCCCGCAGCCGCAGCAGGCGGAACACGGTGAGGTCGTGCGTGTGGATGGAAAACAGCACGCTGCCGTGAATGATGAAGGCCACGCGCTCGTTGCGCGGGCGCTCTTCGTCGCTGATGAGGAAGTCCGAGCGCAGATGGAGCTGGTTCTCGTCTTCTTCCTCGTAAAACCGGGCAGACTCTTCCAGATCCTGGTCGAGCACGTCGGCAGGAATGGTCAGGCCGAAGCGGGCTTCCACCCAGCCCAGCTCGCGCGGATCGGCCGATTCCAGATCCACCCACACCGGCTGCAGACTGACGAGCGCCTGCGAGTCGATGACCTCCTGCTGCACCAGACGGCCGTTCTTGAGCGTGAACACGTTGAGCATAGGCCTGCATTATGCGCAATGCGGCTCAGCCCGCCGGGCCGGTCTCCGCGAAAAATGCGGCGATGATCTCGCGCTGCGCCAGCGCATCCGCCCGGCCCAGTTGCACCAGCGCGTCGAGATAGTCGGGCGTGAACAGCAGATAGCTCGCCAGCGCCGCACCGCTGCCCGCGCCCATGCCCACAGACTGCAGCAGCAGCCGCGCGCTGCGCGGCATGGTGTGCCAGTGCCGGGCGGCGACCGCATTGATGGACTTGGAGGGCAGCAGGGTCAGCGTGGGCAGGGGACGATAGGGCAGGCTGGCGCGCACGTCACCGGGCAGATCGGCCAGCATGCGGTTCAGGCGCCCAGCCTGCTGCGCATCGGCGCGCAGGGTGTCGAGAAACACGCTGGACATGGCGTGCGCGGCAATTTCCGCCACGCTCGGATAAGGCGGCAGATGCGTTCGCACGGCGCCGGCCTGCGGGTGCGGTTCGGCCACGCCGATAGCCACCGCGCGCTGCGCGCCCAGATGAATGGCTGGGGCCAGCGGCGCAAGCTGGCGCATCGCGCCATCGCCGAAGTATTCCGGCCCCGCTTCGCCCCACAGCGGCGTGGCGGGAAAGACGAAGGGCAGGGCGCTCGACGCCAGCAGGTGCTCCACGCCGATGGGCTGCGCAATGCCCCACAGCCCGGGCCGTCGCCAGGGCTGCACATCGGCCTGCGCCTGAAAGAAGGTGATGTGCCGCCCGCTGGTGTAGCTCGACGTGGCCACGGACAGCGCCCGCAGCGCGCCGCTTTGAATCGCTGCGTCCACCGCGTCGAAATGCAGCAGGCGGCCCAGGGTGTCGGCCAGCGGGGTGTTGTCTAGCAGGGCGCGCGGGTTCTGCTTCCACAGCCAGCCAAAGGCCATCAGCCCCAGCCAGCGCAGGCCGCCGCGCAGCAGATGCAGCGTGCCGACCTCAAAGACTTCATGCGCCTGCAGGGTGCTCCACAGGGTTTGCATGGTGCGCAGCGCCTGCGGCCAGTCCGTGCAGCGGCTGGCGTAATACGCGGCGTTGATGGCGCCTGCCGAGGTGCCGCACACCACTGGAAACGGGTTGCGCTGCGCAGGCCAGCCCTGCGCCTGCAGCACCTCGCCGATGCCTCCCAAGACCCCTGCCTGGTAGGCCGTGCGCGCCCCGCCGCCCAGCAGCACCAGCGCCGTGCCTTGCGGCAAAGGGTTGGCGGCGGGGGACGTGTTGTCAGGCATGGCGGCGTTCAAAATACCACCGCGCCGGGGCAAGAGAAATGCGGGTTAGCGCACGAAGCGATAGACCCCGTTTTCTTCCAGGCGGCGCAGTTGGCCGTCGAACCAGAGCTTGTGCAGATGCGCGATGGACTCGCCCATGGCGAAGGTGATCTGGTGCAGGTCGAGCGGGCGCTTGAACAGCACAGGCAGCAATTCGGCTGCGGTTTGCGGCGTGGCGCAGGCTTGCAGGACGTCAGTCAGCCGCTCGCGGTGATGCTGCTGCAACTGGGCGATGCGGGCGTGCGCGCCGCGGAAGGGCAAGCCGTGCGACGGGAAGATCAGCGCGTCTTCTGGCAGCAGCGTGGCAAAGTGCGCCAGACTGTCGAGAAACTGCTGCAGCGGGTTGGACAGCGGCTCGTTGTCGTTCACGCTGATATTGGTGGAGATGCGCGGCAGCAGCATGTCGCCAGCGATAAACAACGCCTCTGGCGCGCAGTGCAGGCTGATGTGCTCCGGCGCATGGCCATAGCCCGCAACGCAGCGCCAGTCGCGCGTGCCGATGCGCAGCGTGTCGCCGTCTTGCAGGCGCACGAAGCGCGTGGGCATGGCGGGCACCAGTCCGCAGTAGTAGTCGGTGCGCTTGCGAATGGCCGCCAGCGTGTCCGCATCCGTCAGGCCGTGGGCAGCGAAGTGCCCGGCCATCGGCTCGCCGCCAATGGCCAGGCAGCCGCGCGCCGCCATGCAGGCCACGGCATAGTCGGTGGCGCTCATCCACAGCAGGCAATTCCAGCGCGCGGTGAGCCAGTGCGCCAGTCCGACATGGTCAGGGTGCATGTGGGTGACCACCACCCGCAGCACGGGCAGGCCGCCCAACTGCGTGGCGAACACCTGCTCCCACGCGGCGCGTGTGGGCGGGGAGTCGATGCCGCAGTCCACGATCGTCCAGCCACGCACGCCGTCCAGCGTGTCCTCGAGCAGCCAGAGGTTGATGTGATTCAGCGCGAACGGCAGGCCCATGCGCAGCCAGCGCAGGTCCGGTGCAAGCTCAATGCTCTCGCCAAGGGCGGGCGTGACGTCGCCGAATGGGTAGTGGATGGGGTCGGCTGCTGCGGTGGTGGTCATGGCGTGGGTGTGTGGGGGATCTGGGACGCGACGGCGCATTACACTTGACGTTAACGTCAACTGGAGCTGAGTATAGGCACGCATGAAAAAAGCCGCTGCTGCCCCCGCCGCCGCCACCTTCACCATTGGCGAGCTCGCACGCGAGTTCGACCTCACCACCCGCGCCATCCGCTTTTATGAAGAGGCCGAGTTGCTCTGTCCGCAGCGCAGGGGGCGCCTGCGTGTTTACACCCAGGGAGACCGCACCCGGCTCAAGCTCACCCAGCGCGGCAAGCGCCTGGGCCTGAGCCTGGCCGAGATCAAGGAACTGGTGATGATGTACGAGTCGCCGCGCGACACCGTGCCGCAACTGCGCCGCTATCTGGAAGTGCTGGCCGCGCACCGCGCCGACATTGAGGGTCGCATGGCCGATCTCAAGGCGACGCTGGAGGAAATCCGCGCCTACGAG
>JAQTVS010000315.1 GCA_028706735.1 Thiomonas sp. | reverse complement strand
ATCCTTGGCGCGCAGTTCGATGAGTTGAGCGGAAGTTTGCAAGTCGCTCTCCTTATGCGCCAATCAGGCGCGTAACAAAGATGGTGCGGAACGGCAGCTTGGCGGCAGCGAGTTCAAACGCTTCGCGTGCAATAGCCTCTGACACCCCTTCGATTTCATAAAGCACGCGGCCAGGTTGAACCTCCGAGACGTAGTACTCGGGGTTCCCCTTGCCGTTGCCCATACGCACTTCAGCAGGCTTGATGGAAATCGGCTTATCCGGAAAAACACGAATCCAGATGCGGCCGCCACGCTTGACGTGACGCGAGATGGCACGACGAGCCGACTCGATTTGGCGCGCAGTGAGGCGGCACGAGTCGTGGCCTTCAGGCCGAATTCGCCAAATGCAACAGTGGCGCCGCGGGTAGCGAGGCCGGTATTGCGGCCCTTCTGCTCTTTGCGGTATTTGCGACGAGCGGGTTGTAGCATGAATACTCTCCTTAAGCGCCTGCGCCAGGCGTACCGCCGGGCACGACCGGTTTACGCACACGCTTCACAGCAACTGATTTTTCGCCACCGGCAGAAGGGGCTGCGGCGGCTTCGTCACGACGGGGCGCAGCACGGCGCGCACCCGAGGGACGTGCAGCGCCTGGGCGGCGATTGCGACGATCCTCTTCAGGCGCGGGAGCCTCGGCCTTCGCCGGGATCAGAGCGCCCTTGGCAGGCGTATCGCCCTTGTAAACCCACACCTTCACGCCGATGACACCATAAGTGGTTTTGGCTTCAGAGGTGGCGTAATCAATGTTCGCACGCAGGGTCTGGAGCGGCACGCGGCCTTCACGGTACCACTCACGCCGAGCAATTTCGATGCCATTCAGTCGGCCAGACGACATGATCTTGATGCCCTGAGCGCCCATGCGCATCGCGTTTTGCATCGCACGCTTCATGGCCCGACGGAACTGAATGCGTTTTTCGAGCTGCTGGGTGATCGAGTCTGCGATCAGTTGGGCATCGATTTCGGGCTTGCGCACCTCTTCAATGTCAACCGCAACCGGCACGCCCAAACGCTTGGCCAGCTCAGCTTTCAGATTCTCGATGTCTTCGCCCTTCTTGCCGATGACGACGCCCGGACGGGCGCTGTAAATCGTGATGCGGGCGTTCTTTGCGGGACGCTCGATCAGCACGCGAGATACGGAGGCGTTTTTCAGACGCTTGGCCAGGTACTCGCGCACCATGATGTCTTCGCTGAGCATCTTGGCATATTGCGTGCTCGGCGCATACCAACGCGAAGCCCAGCCACGGGTGACGGCCAAACGGAAGCCGGTCGGATGAATTTTCTGTCCCATATGGCGTTCTCAGTTCCCGACTTGAATGTAGATATGGCAGGTGGGCTTGCTGATGCGATTGCCACGGCCTTTGGCGCGCGCACTGAAGCGCTTGAGGGTTGCACCCTCTTCCACCATGATCTGGGTCACTTTCAGTTCGTCCACATCGGCGCCATCGTTGTGCTCAGCGTTGGCGATGGCCGACTCCAGCACTTTCTTGATGATGCCCGATGCCTTCTTGGGTGAGAACTCCAGGATATTCAGAGCGGAGTCCACCTTTTTGCCGCGGATCAGGTCCGCCACCAGTCGGCCTTTTTGGGCCGAGAGGCGAACGCCGCGTAGGGTTGCACGAGTTTCCATGTGTCTGCCTTACCTCTTCGCCTTTTTATCGGCGGGATGTCCTTTGAATGTCCGCGTCAGCGCGAATTCGCCAAGCTTGTGACCCACCATCTGGTCTGACACGTACACCGGAACATGCTGTTTGCCGTTATGCACAGCAATCGTCAGGCCGATAAATTCTGGCAGGATGGTGGAACGACGCGACCAGGTCTTCACCGGGCGCTTGTCCTTGGTGCTGACAGCAGCCTCAACCTTCTTCAGCAGATGCTGGTCGCAGAACGGACCTTTTTTGAGTGAGCGAGCCATGTGCTATCCCTTACTTCTTACGACGCGACACGATCATGCTCTGCGTGCGCTTGTTGTTGCGGGTGCGATAACCCTTGGTCGGCGTGCCCCACGGGCTGACAGCCACGCGGCCTTCGCCCGTCTTGCCTTCACCACCGCCGTGCGGATGGTCAACCGGGTTCATGGCCACGCCACGCACCGTCGGACGAATGCCTTTCCAGCGGATCGCGCCTGCCTTGCCGTACTGCCGCAGGTTGTGCTCTTCGTTGCTGACCTCGCCCAACGTGGCGCGGCAGTCGATATGAATACGGCGCACCTCACCGGAGCGCATGCGCACTTGAGCGTGGATGCCTTCACGCGCCAGCAAAACCGCAGAAGCTCCAGCAGAGCGGGCAATCTGCGCACCCTTGCCAGGCTGCATCTCGATGCAGTGAATCGTCGAACCGACCGGGATGTTGCGGATCGGCAGCGTGTTGCCAGCGCGGATCGGCGCCTCGGCCCCACTCATCAATGTTGCGCCCACTTCGAGATTGCGCGGCGCGATGATGTAGCGACGCTCGCCATCGGCGTAGCACACGAGCGCGATATGCGCCGTGCGATTTGGGTCGTACTCAATGCGCTCAACTTTTGCCGTAATGCCATCTTTATCGCGGCGAAAATCAACAACGCGGTAATGGTGCTTGTGACCACCGCCACGATGTCGCGTCGTGATGTGGCCGTTGTTGTTACGACCGGCTTTCTGGAACTGGGGTTCGAGCAACGAACGCTCAGGCTCGCCCTTGTACAGATGCGGATGCGTGACCTTGACGACGGCGCGGCGGCCTGCCGAGGTCGGCTTGACTTTGACGACGGGCATTTAAATACCCTCCTGCGCGAAGTTCAGCTCTTGTCCAGCCTTCAGGCAGACATAGGCTTTTTTGACATGATTACGACGGCCAGCCCCACGCGCAGTGCGTTTGACCTTGCCTTTGAGGTTGCTCACCTGCACCGACTCGACATCCACCTTGAACATCAGCTCAACAGCGGCCTTGATTTCAGGCTTGGTGGCATCGCGCATGACGCGAAACACAACTTGATTGCGCTTTTCAGCAACCATCGTGGCCTTTTCGGAAATGACAGGCGCGCTCAAAACCTGCATCAGGCGCTGAGGATTGATCACAGCTTGCTTCATGACAGCATCTCCTGAAGTTGGCTGACCGCACCTTTGGTCATCACGACTTTCTTATAAAAAAGCAAGGACAGCGGATCGGCATAACGGGGCTCGACCACAAGCACATTCGGCAGATTGCGCGCAGCGAGAAACAGATTTTCATCTGCGCCGTCCGCAATGATCATCACCGAGTCAAAGCCCATCGCCTTGCACTTCTCAGCGACCAATTTGGTCTTCGGCGCATCGACCGTAAACGCATCGACCACAACCAAGCGGCCTTCGCGCGCCAGTTGCGAGAACAGCGAGCGCATGCCTGCGCGATAGGCCTTCTTGTTGACCTTGTGCGTGAAGTTTTCGTCAGGTGAATTCGGGAAAATCTTTCCGCCCCCACGCCACAGCGGGGAAGATGTCATCCCCGCACGCGCACGACCAGTCCCTTTTTGCTTCCAGGGCTTGCGCGTGGAATGCTTGACGACGGCCCGATCTTTTTGCGCACGATTGCCTAGGCGCGCATTGGCCTGGTACGCGATCACGATTTGGTGAACCAGATCCTCATTGAAGTCGCGCCCGAACACCTCGGGACTGACATCAAATTTCTCAGCAGGCTGGCCCTGCGCATTAATGAAATCGAGCTGCATCACTGACCCCCTGCCGCAGATTTGACTGCGGGACGCAGAAACACATAACCGGAGCGCGAGCCAGGCACACCGCCC
>JAQTVS010000024.1 GCA_028706735.1 Thiomonas sp. | reverse complement strand
GGGCCGGATATGAAACTGACCCCTGACTTGCTACGCGCGTCTCCCCCCGAAGGGGCGTCAGTTCCTTCGGAACGGCCGTGCGGAACTGACATCGACCACCTGGAGAAGCGGCCATGAACGTGAACAAGACTTTCGATGCCATCGTCGTCGGCGCGGGCCCGTCCGGAAACGCCTGCGCCTATACCCTGGCCAAGGCAGGGCTGAGCGTGCTGCAGATCGAGCGCGGCGAATATCCCGGCTCGAAAAACGTCCAGGGCGCCATCCTCTACTCCGACGCGCTGGAGCGCATCATCCCCGACTTCCGCGACGACGCCCCGCTGGAGCGCCACATCATCGAGCAGCGCATGTGGGTGCTCGACGATGCGTCCTTCATCGGCACTCATTTCCGCAGCGACGACTACAACAAGCCGCCGCACAACCGCTACACCATCCTGCGCGCCCAGTTCGACAAATGGTTCTCGTCCAAGGTGCGCGAAGCCGGCGCCCTGCTGATCTGCGAGACCACGGTCGAGGAACTGCTGCTCGACGGCGACCGCGTGATCGGCGTGCGCTGCGACCGACTGGGCGGCGAGGTGTATGCAGACGTCGTGGTGCTTGCCGACGGCGTGAACTCGACCCTGGCGCGCAAGGCAGGCTTCCACGGCGAGATCAAGGCCAAGGAAGTCGCGCTGGCGGTGAAGGAAATCCTGTTCCTGCCCGAAGAGGTCATCCAGCAGCGCTTCAACGTCAAGGGCGAGGAAGGCGTGGTCATCGAGCTGGTCGGCAAGGTGACCGAGGGCATGGTCGGCACCGCCTTCCTCTACACCAACAAGGAGTCGCTGACCATCGGCATCGGCTGCATGCTCGACGGCTTCAAGTCCAACCCGAACCGCACCACGCCTTACGCGCTGCTGGAAAAGCTCAAGCGCCATCCGTCGATCGCCCCTCTGATCGAAGGCGGCGAGATGAAGGAATACTGCGCCCACCTCATCCCGGAAGGCGGATTCCACGCCATCCCCAAGGTCTATGGCGCGGGCTGGATGATCGTCGGCGACTCCGGCGGCTTCGTCAATGCCGCCCACCGCGAGGGCTCGAACCTGGCGATGACCACCGGCCGCCTTGCCGCAGAAACCATCATCGAGGCCAGCGCCGCCGGCTGGCCGATGAGCGAGAAGACCCTCAAGACCTACAAGGACAAGCTCGACGCCAGCTTCGTGATGAAGGACCTGCACAAGTACCGCGACATGCCCGAGGTGCTGCACACCAATCCGCAGTTCTTCACCACCTATCCCGCGCTGGTCAACCGCGCGGCGCAGACCATGCTCACCGTCGACGGTGCCGACAAGAAGACCAAGGAGCGCGAAATCTTGAAGAGCTTCCGCGGCTCGCGCGGGGTCGCCGGACTGCTCGGCGACGCATTCAAACTTTGGAGGGCATTTCGATGAGCGCCGCTGCGATTTCAGTCAATGTCGAGGAAAAGCTGTTCCAGAACCGCTACCGGGTCGATCACGGCAGGCCGCACATCCGCATCAAGCAGCCCGACGTCTGCAGCAACGAGTGCGTCAACCAGGCCTGCACCTATATCTGCCCGGCATCGTGCTATACGGCGGAAGGCAATGGCACCGTCACCCTGATCACCGACGGCTGTCTCGAATGCGGCAGTTGCCGGGTGATCTGCAGCGAACATGAAAACGTCGCATGGGAATACCCGCGCGGCGGCCATGGCATCCTGTTCAAGTTCGGCTGAATGGAGTACCGTGCCCTCCGAGCAAGCCATCCAATGGGAGCCAACGACACATCCGGCATGAATCCTGCTGCGATGGTGCAGACAGGCATGGCGGCTTGCGTCGCGTGCACAATGTCGGCGCAAAGCAAGGCCGATGGCGCAGCACTGGGGCGATTGTTTCGCCGTTGTGCGGCAGGAGGTGCACCATGAATCAACCGGCATATCAGCAGCGCTCCCATCTGGAGCTGATCACTATCTACGAAGTCTGTCGCATTCTGGGTTCGTCGCTCGACATCGACCGCACTTTCCGTGAAGCGCTCAACGTGGTCGCTGCGCATCTGGGCATGTCGCGCGCGATGATCGTCCTCGCCGACGAAGATGGCCAGTTGCGATTGCACAGCGCGGTGGGAATGAGCGACGACCAGATTGCGCGCGGACAATGGCAGTCGGGCGAAGGCATGGTCGGACGGGTCTATGCCAAAAGTCTGCCGATGACCGTGCCCGATGTGAGCAATGCTCCGGAGTTCATCAACCGCACCGGCGCCTTCTCGGCGCCAAGCGGGCGCATGATGGCCATGATCGCCGTGCCACTGAAAACCGAGCGTGGCAAGCTCGGCGTGCTGGCGGCGCAGCGCGAGGTTGAAGGTGCTGCGCGCCTGTCCGATGATCAGCGCCTGCTCACCATGGTGGCCACTCTGCTGGCGCAAGCGGTGTTGATGCATAACGCTGTCAGCCAGGAACACGAGCGCTTGCAACTCGAAACCACGCGTCTGCAAAAGGCGCTGCAGACCGCGCCAATCGGACGCTACAGCCTGGAAAACGTCATCGGCATTTCGCAGCCGATGCAGCAAGTGTTCGCCGAAGTGCATCAAGCCGCACCTTCGCGCGCCACGGTGCTGCTGCGCGGGGAGAGCGGCACCGGCAAGGAGGCCATTGCGCGCGCGCTGCACTTTCTGTCGCCGCGCAAAGACGGTCCCTTCATCAAGGTCAATTGCGCCGCGCTCACCGAGTCGCTGCTGGAGTCGGAACTGTTCGGCCATGAGAAGGGCGCCTTCACCGGTGCGATTGGCGAACGCAAAGGACGCTTCGAACTGGCGCATGGCGGCACACTGTTCCTCGACGAGGTGGGTGACATCTCGCCGGCCTTCCAGGCCAAGCTGTTGCGCGTCTTGCAGGAGCGCGAGTTCGAGCGCGTCGGCGGCGCCCGAGTGGTCAAGGTCGACGTGCGGCTGATTTGCGCCACCAACCGTGACCTCGAAAAAATGGTCAAGCGCGGCGAATACCGCGCCGACCTCTACTACCGCATCAACGTCGTCTCCATCTTTCTGCCGCCGCTGCGCGACCGGCGCGAGGATATTCCGCCGTTGGTGGCGCACTTTGTCGACCGCTTCAACAAGGAAAACCGCCGTGGGCTCAAGGTTGGCCCCGACGCGATGAAGGTGCTGTACAACTGCTACTGGCCCGGCAATGTGCGCGAACTGGAGAACTGCATCGAACGCACCGCCACCATGGCCCATGACGAGGTGATCCGCGATGCCTCGTTCCCGTGCCGGCACAATCGCTGCCTCACCCAGACCCTGCACTTCGTGGCGAAGGAGGATGCCGTGTCGGCAGTCATTCCCATTGCGCTTGCCGCATCGGCTGCCCCGATGGAGCCGCAAGGCGCAGCGGAAGCGTTCGGCGAGCGGCCGGGCGAGCCGGTGCGCATCGGGCCGACCGCGCAGATCGGTTCGTCCAGCCGCCAGTATGGCAACGAACCGCCGCAGGGAGAGCGCGAGCGTCTGATCTGGGCCATGGAGCAATGCGGCTGGGTGCAGGCCAAGGCGGCGCGGCTGCTCAAGGTCACGCCGCGCCAGCTCGGCTACGCGCTGCAGAAACACATGATCGAAGTGCAGAAATTATGAGCGCTCCGCACGGCCGCTTGGAAGGCGCGCGCAACTCCCTCGGGGACGGGATTGGGCCAGCGAACACGCCTGCGCGTGTTCGCTGGCCTGCCGAATCCGGGCGGCCTGCAAGCCGCGAGGTGGAGGCGAGAATGGCGAGGAGGGCCGTTTCGTGACCGCCATGCCACAGAGTGATTACTTCCGGCTTGCCGAGGCCATGCTCGCCGCCGTGGAAGCGGCTGCGGACAGGGCCGGTCTCGACACGCGGCGCGATGGCGCAGTGCTCACACTCGCACTCGACAACAAAGAGAAGATCATCATCAACCTGCAAGCGCCTCTGCAGGAGCTGTGGCTGGCGAGCAAGTCAGGGGCGCATCATTTCCGCTGCTCCGCACAGCAGTGGCTGGATACCCGCACGGGGCAGGGCTTTCAGGCCCTGCTCCAAGCCGCGGTCACCGCACAAGGCGGCCCGGTTCTGCAGTTGACCTGATCGCCCATCGTGCCTTGGCGCGCCGCGCCTGGTCCGACAGGCAGTGGCAAGCCGGGTTGCACACCTTTCAGACCCTTTGTGTCGATAGTCGCCGGGCATCAGGGCGCCGAACACTTTTCCGACCCGGCGCAAGGCTGGCACTGCGGACACTGCGGACACTGCGGACACTGCGGACACTGCGGACACTGCGGACACTGCGGACACTGCGGGGCCGCCTGCTGCACTGCATTGGTCGCAAGCCGACAAGCCCAGTGTCGCCTTTGTCGCTAAGGCAACATCCGGGAAACGATGTAACTAATTGAATAACAACGAAATTCATGCTGGCACGGGTCTCGCTATGCAGTGGTTGAACTACCAACTGACGAGGTACCCGATGAACGCTCCGACTGCCACCGTCGCCCTGGGTGATCTGCTGCGCACCAAGCGGGCCGTTTCCATGACTCTGCCGGACTCTGGCGGCGGCTGTTCCAGCGAAGGCGGGGAAGGCAAGGCGAGCTGCGGCTCGTCGGGCGGCCCGGACGACATGCCGGCCGAGATCTGGGACAAGGTCAAGAACCACCCCTGTTATTCCGAAGAAGCGCATCACCACTTCGCCCGCATGCATGTGGCGGTGGCGCCGGCGTGCAACATCCAGTGCAATTACTGCAACCGCAAGTACGACTGTTCCAACGAATCGCGTCCTGGCGTGGTCAGCCAGAAGCTCACGCCGGAACAGGCGGTGAAGAAGGTGCTGGCCGTTGCCAGCGAGATTCCGCAGATGACGGTGCTGGGTATTGCAGGGCCGGGCGATGCGCTGGCCAATCCGAAAAAAACGTTCGACACCATGCGTGCGCTCAGCGAGAAGGCGCCCGACATCAAGCTGTGCCTGTCCACCAACGGCCTGGCCCTGCCCGACATGGTGGACGAGATCTGCAAGCACAACATTGATCACGTCACCATCACCATCAATATGGTCGATCCTGAGATCGGCGCCAAGATTTATCCGTGGATTTTCTGGGACCACAAGCGTGTGACTGGCGTAGAAGCCGCGCGCATCTTGCATGAACGCCAAATGCTCGGGCTGGAAATGCTGACCGCGCGCGGCGTGCTCACGAAGATCAATTCGGTGTTGATCCCCGGCATCAACGACAAACACCTGATCGAGGTGAACCGTGAGGTGAAGAAGCGCGGCGCCTTCCTGCACAACATCATGCCGCTGATCAGCGAGGCGGAGCATGGCACCGTCTTCGGCCTCACCGGCCAGCGCGGCCCCACGGCACAAGAGCTGAAAGCCGTGCAGGACGCCTGCATGGGCGGCGCCAATCTGATGCGCCATTGCCGCCAGTGCCGAGCTGATGCCGTGGGGCTGCTGGGCGAGGACCGCAGCGAGGAATTCACGCTTGACAAGATCGAGAACATGGAAGTGGTGTACGACCTCGACAAGCGCCGGGCTTACCAGGAGAAGGTGGAGCAGGAGCGCCAGTCGCAACACCAGGCGAAGGTGGACGCCCTGGCCGCCGCGCTGGATCTGGAGAACGTGGACCCCGACATGCAGGTGCTGCTGGCGGTGGCCACGGAAGGCCACGGCAAGGTGAACCAGCATTTCGGCCACGCCACCGAGTTTCAGATTTTTCAGGTGCGCAAGGACGCGGCGATGTTCGTCGGCCATCGCCGCGTCGATCTGTATTGCCAGGGCGGCTATGGCGAGGACGAGCAGTTGCCGTCCATCGTCAACGCCATCAACGACTGCCACGCCGTGCTGGTGGCCAAGATCGGCGCCTGCCCGCGCGACGAGTTGATGGCCGCTGGCATCGAGCCGGTGGACGAGTACGCCCATGAATACATCGAGAAGGCCGCGCTGAGCTGGTTCGCCAAGTACCGTCAGCGCATCGCCAACGGCGAGTTGCGCCACACCCCGCGTGGTGACGCCACCATCCGTCAGGGCGCTTTCACTGCGGCGGCCTGAGCTTTCATCCAGCAGCGACACCAGGAGATCATCATGGCACTGAAAATCATCGCTTCAACCTGCACCGGCTGCTCCGCCTGCGAGCCCGAATGCCCCAACACCGCCATCCGCGAAAAAGGCGGCACCTACATCATCGACCCGGCCAAGTGCACCGAATGCGAAGACCAGTTCGACAGCCCGCAATGCGTCGCGGTCTGCCCGGTCGATGGCTGCATTGTCAAGGCCTGAAGCCATCATTCCATCTGCGCGGAGACAACTCATGGCCCTGACCCATCTCACTATCACGCCGGCGGCGGAAAAATTCATGCGCCGCATTGTCCGATTCTCCGGCCTGCCCGCGGGGGCGGGCTTCCGCCTGCTGGTCAGCGCCGGGGGCTGCTCGGGCTACAGCACCGAATTCAATGCTGAGGCCGCTCCGGAGGCCGATGACGAGGTTTTCAACGCGGGCGAGGGGTTGCAGCTTTTTCTTCCAGCCGAGAGCCGTCTGCTGCTGGAGGGCGCGACGCTCGACTTCATCGACACGCCGATGCAGTCCGGGCTCAGCGTGCGCAGTCCGGCGGCAAGTTCCTGTGGCTGCTCCAGCGCGGGTGGCGCAGAGGCCATCCCCGCCGCGGCCAGCGTGCCGATGAGCGCGCTGCTGCGCCGCTGAGGCGCTTGCAGGCGGACATCATGAGCACGCGCGTTCAGCCGGACTTTGGAGATGCGGTTCTGGGCAAGGACTTGCCCGAGCCGCTGGAACAGACTCTGCGGGAGGCCGGAGTGCGTCGCGCCGATCCCGTCCTGGCCATGGCCGCATTGATGCGCGCCTTGGCCTTGGCGCCGGATCATCCGGCCGTGCTGATTGCGCTGTATCGCTATTACTTCTACGGTCACCAGCTTGCCTGCGCACGCGACGTGGCGCGGCGCGCGTTGTTTGTCGCCACGCAGGCGCTGGGTCTGCCGTTGTTGTGGCGGGATGTGCCTCCGAAGGCGCTGGCAGGCGCGCGGGACGATCCGGCGACGCGCTTTTTCCTGTTTTCTCTCAAGGGGTATGCCTACCTCAGCCTGCGCCTGGGCGATGCGCACGAGGCGCGCGACGCCCTGGATCTGCTGCGTGCGCTCGACCCAGAAGACCGGGTCGGCGGCGCCCTGCTCGAAACCGTGCGTCTGCGCCGCGAGCGCAACCCCTATGACGAAGACGAGGACGAGCTGGACGGTGACGCCGCCCGCATCCCGCCGGTGGCGACGGCGCCCGTGGGCCGTGGAGCCATCCATGGCTGACATCAGCCGCGACAGCGATGTGGTCGAGCTCGAAGGCCCGCCGCAGTTCGATTTCGGCGAGCGCGTCATCAGCCGCTATGTCGTGCGCAATGACGGCACGTACCGCGGCCGCGAGATCGGCGAGGTGCTGGTGAACAAGGGCGACATCGGCTACGTCACGTCGGTGGGAACGTTTTTGCAGCAGTACTACATCTACGCCGTCGATTTCGTTGCCACCGGGTGCCTGGTCGGCATGAAGGGGCGCGAACTCATGTCGCTCGACAAGCTGCCGCCGGAGCTGATCGAGCGGCTCGGCGACAGCAAACTGGCGCAGTTGCGCGGCTTCATTCCGGGCGACGAACGCGCCGCAGTCCAAGCCAGCACCGAAGGAGAACGCCATGTCTGAATTCCATGCAGCCGAGCTGAGAGCGCCTGAGGCGCAAGACGTGGCCGCCGTGTTTCCGCATCCCCCCCGGCAGCCGAGGTATCCCTGGGGTCTGCAGGTGCAGGCGCTGGTCGATCTGCACAACGACGGCAGCTACCCGAAGGCGGACGATGGCGCCATGCTCGTCGCCGCGGGCGCCGTGGGCGAGATCGTGCGCATCGGCCACCATGCCGAGGCCGACATGCCGATCTATGTGGTCGATTTCGGTGAGCACGTGCTGGGCTGCACGGAAGATGAACTTGCGCCGGCCGCCGTTTCAGCGCCCGCGGCCGAGACGGTGTGATGAGCAGGCTGCGCGTCGTCCAGGACTTTGCCGATGCGTCGCGTGGCGCGGACGTGGTGCGCGATCTGGTGATGGCGCACATCGAGCGCGCCATCGCGCAGCGCAGTCGCTACCGCTATGTGCATCCGCGCGTCGAAGCCGAAGGCGATGGCTGGAAGATCGTCAGCCCCAACTGTTCGCGCAGGATCGACAAGCAGGGCGGGGACATCGCCATCGCCTGGCTGACGCCGGACGGCGAGGGAGGCTGGCTGCTGTTCTCCCGCGATCATGCGCGCCAGAGCTGGGATCTGCGTGCCCGCAGCCGGCGGCTGTCCGACGTGCTCGACCGTCTGGTCGTCGATGGCGGGCGGGAGTTTTGGCAATGATCTACCTCGACCACAACGCCACCACCCCCGTGGCCGCCGAAGTCATCAACGAAATGTGCGCTGTGCTTGAGCGGGCCTGGGCGAATCCCTCGTCCACCCACGGCCCCGGGCAGGCGGCACGCCGCGTGCTGGCTGACGCCCGGGCGCGCGTGGCGCAAGCTCTGGGCTGCCATCCCGCCGAGCCGGTGTTCACCAGCGGAGCGACCGAGGCCAACCACATTGCCCTGCTCGGTGCGCTCGACCCGCGGCGCGGCGAAGCGGCAAAGGGACGGCCGCGGCTGGTGTTGTCAGCAGTCGAGCACCCATCCTCTCTGGCACTGGCAGAGCGGCTGCGCGCGGCGGGGCATGCGGTGGATCTGATTCCGGTGGACGGCGAAGGCCGGCTCGATATGAACGCGGCGCGCGCTCTGATCGGGCCGGACGTGGCGCTGGTCAGCGTGATGGGTGCGAACAACGAGACCGGGGTCTGCATGCCGCTGGAGGAACTGGCCGAATTGGCGCATGCCCGGGGCGCCTTGCTCCACGTGGATGCCACCCAACTCGTCGGCAAGAGTTCACTGCGTTTCGCCGACAGTGGCGCGGATCTGTGGTCGGTCTCCGCGCACAAGTTCAACGGCCCCAAGGGCGTGGGGGCGCTGCTCGTGCGCAAGGGGCTGGACTGGCCGGGGCTGCAGGCGGGGCGGCAAGAGCGCGGACGGCGTGGCGGCACGGAAAACCTGCCGGGGATCGTCGGTTTCGCCGCCGCTGCCGAGCGCATGCATCGTTGTCTGGCTGCGGATCTTGCGGGCATGGCGGCGCTGCGCCAGCGCTTGGAGTCGGGTGTGCTGCACATCGCGGCGGCGCATCGCGCAGTGCGCCTCTATGGCGCCGCCGGGCCGCGTTTGCCCAACACCACGCTGGTGCGGTTTGGCCAACTGCTGGCCGAACGCGTGCTGCACGCGCTGGAGCGCGCAGACATCATCGCCGCCTCTGGCGCGGCCTGCAGCGCAGGCGGCAATCAGCCGTCGCACGTGCTGCTGGCGATGGGAGAGAGCCCGCAACACGCACTCTGCGGCGTGCGTTTTTCTCTCGGCCGCGACACCACCGCGGACGAGATCGATGCCGCGCTCGACGCGCTGCGACAGCATGTCCTGCCGCTGCTGCAGGCGCAGAGCAGCGAGGCCGAGCGCCTTGCGGCCGTCCATTGACATCCACCCAGAAAGACGCCCATGAAAGTCATGATCCGCAAGAACGCCGAGGGCCACCTCTTCGCTTACGTGCCGAAGAAAGATCTGGAAGAACCCATCGTGTCGCAGCAACACCCGCATCTGTGGGGTGGTTCGGTGACGCTGGCCAATGGCTGGACCCTGGAGTTGCCGGAGATGGCGGAGCAGACCCGCTTGCCGGTCACGGTGGAAGCACGCAAAGTGGGAGAGTGACGCCATGGACGCCGCCGATCTGCAACTTGCCTCGACCCTGGCCGATTCCGCGCCCGACACGCGGGCCGCCGTCACGGCATTGCGCCAGTGCTTCCCAGCGATGCGCGTGAGCGCGGTGGAGGCGGGCGACATGCGCGACGAGACTCCCGCCGCACAAGGGCGCTTGCGCACCTTGTGGCTGGGCGCGAGTGACGGCCATTGCTGGCATGTCACCAACGATCTGTCGCGCGCCGCCGCGCTGTTCATCGCCGAGGGAGGTATCGCATGAACCCCGATCCGGATGATGACTGGATCGCCTTGTCCGAGCCCGACCTCGGCGAGGTCGAGAGCGAGGTGGTGCAGGCGGTCCTGCGCGCGCCGCGCCTCAGCGAAGGTCCGTTTGCCGAACGTTTCGAGGCCGCCTTTGCCGAGCGCACGGGGCGTGGCCATGCCGTGGCGGTGGCCAGCGGCACGCTGGGCGCCTTGCTGGCGCTGCGGGCTCTGCGGATCGGGCCGGGCGACGAGGTGATCGTGTCGGCCTACGGCTGGCGCCAACTTGCGCATGCGGTTGCCTGGGCCGGTGCGACCCCGGTCTGCGCCGAGATCAATTACTGGACCGGGTGCATGAATCCGGAACGCGCGGCGTTGCACATCAA
This sequence comes from Thiomonas sp., assembly GCA_028706735.1. Lineage (GTDB taxonomy): Bacteria > Pseudomonadota > Gammaproteobacteria > Burkholderiales > Burkholderiaceae_C > Thiomonas. The sequence goes on along the minus strand of JAQTVS010000024.1, from coordinate 5,382 downwards.
CCCGCGCACAAGGGCGATCATGGCCGGCAACACCAACGGCCATCCCGCAGAGTGGCATGCGTTGCGCCAACTGGCGAATGCCCACGGCGTGACGTTGATCGAAGACAGCACCGAAGCCATCGGTTCGCGCTATGCGGGTCGGCGGGTGGGCAGTTTTGGCGATCTTGCGGTGTTCGACTTCTCCCAACCCAGCGCGCTGTGCGTGGGGGAGGGCGGCATGGTGGTCACCGACGATGCGGAGCTTGCCGCCGAACTACGCATGCTGCGTCGGCGCGACATGCGCGATCGCCAGTCCATCTCAGTCGGCAGCCGGGTGCCGCTGCAGGCTGCCATGAGCGAACTCACCGCGGCGCTGGGACTGGCGCAGCTTGCGCGCATCGAGCAGATCCTCGCGCGCCGCAAGCAGGTCGAGTCCTGGTACCTCGAGCAGATGCGGACCTTCGAGGGAATCAAGCCGCCGTATCTTGGACAGGACGTGGATGAAGTCCACTGGATGCTGTACGTCGTGCATCTCGGCGCGCGTTTCACCGCCAGCGGACGGCGGCAGATCATCGACGACCTCGCCGCCGATCACATCGAGACTGCCGCCTATTGCCTGCCGCTGCACCAGCAGTTCCATTACCAGCAGATCGGCATGGCGCGCGGGCAGCTCCCGCTGACGGATCGCATCGGTGACCGCTCGCTTGCGCTGCCCTTGCACGCCGGCCTGGATGAGGGCCAGGTGCGCTTCATCGTCAAGACCCTCAAGGACGCCTCGGTGAATGTCGGCGCCGGGGCCGCAATCTATCTCTGAACGTCCAAGTGAAAGCCACGCCATGCATGCCGCACCTTCGCAGATTCACACCATTAGCCGCTTGATCGCTGCAGGCAGCGTCATTCCCTACCTCGGCCCGGCCATGCTGTCGCTGTGCGCCGACGTGCAGATTCCCTCCACCCCGGAAGCGCTGGCGGAGAGCATGACGGCCAAGGCCAGCGTGCCGCACAAGATCCGCCGCCGCCTGACGCAGGCGGCGCAGTTCATCGAGAACTTCAAGCACCGCAAGACCGTGGTGAACCTGATGAACGAGGCCTACGCCACGGCGCCGGCTCCCTCGCGCCTGCATCTGGCGCTGGCTGCCAGCGGCGCACCGCTGCTGGTCGACAGTTGGTACGACGACACGCTGCTCAACGCCATGCGGCAGGTCCATCCGCATGGCGGTTGGGGGCAGGTGCAAGGGCTGTCGCAGTCGGAGCACTTCGGCGCTTGGACGGCGGCCTACGCGGCAGACGACACCCTGATGGGCAGTCTTGCGCCATCGCTGCCACTGGGATGGAACACGCTGCTCTACAAGCCTCTGGGCGGGCGCACTCCGGCATCCAATTACCTCGTATCGGACACCGACTTTGTCGAGGTGCTGACTGAGATCGACATCCAGACGCCGATCCCGCAGCCCGTGCAGGCGCTGCGCAGCGGGCGCAGTTTTCTGTTCGTCGGCTGCCGTTTCAACGACCAGCTTGCGCGCAACTTCGCCCGCCAGATCATGAAGCGTTCGTCGGACACGCACTGGGCGGTCCTGCCCGATGCGCTCACCCGGATGGAAGAGCGCTTTCTCGCCGAACAGAACATTCAGCGCATCGACATGCCGCTGGCCGAATTTGCCGCCCGCCTGAGCGATGCGCTCACCACCACCACGGCGGCTGATGCACAGGCCGTCGCCGCCTGAGAGGGTGTGAACAAATCCGCCATGCCCGCTCATCGCACCCAAATCGCCCCAATCGGCGTTGCGCTCGGTGTTGCAAGTGCGCGCCGTGCCGACGGGCACGGCTGTGCTTTGCGCCTGGATTGGAACCCTTTGGGCGCGCTGCCCGGCCACGCCGGATGCATTCACACCCTCTGAGGCCTGCTCGCCTTGCAGACAAATCCAGCCTCATTTTTCTCCCCACTCTGACACTTGACACATCATGCCGACCCTGACCCTGCTCCCCTCCGGTAAGACCATCGACGCCGCTGCCGGCGCCACCATCCTGCAAGCCGTGCTTGCAGCGGGCGAAGCGATTCCCCAAAAATGCGACGGCAAGGCCGAGTGCGGCAGCTGCCATGTGTTCGTGCACGACGGGCGCAAGACCCTGTCCAAGATTCAGCGCCTGGAAAATGAAAAACTCGACACCCTTGTGGGGGTCAGTTCCAAGTCGCGTCTGGCCTGCCAGGCCGTGCTCGGCGATGAGCCGGTGACGGTGGAACTGCTCAGCTTCGTCTGAGCGTCATGCCACCGCCCGCGATGCGCGCCCAGATCGCCAGCACGGCCTTGCTCGGCATCATCGAGCAGGCTGGCCTGGGCGTCCTGACCCTGGCGGAGAATCTCAGCCGCGAGGATTTGTTGCGTTCGCGCCTGACGCGCGAGGAGGTCAGTCGGCAGTTGCGCATCCTGACCGACAGCCTCGCAGCCCTGCCGCCGGAACTGCAGCGGGCCATGCCCGAGATCGACTGGCCGGGTTGGTTGCGCGCCGGTCTGCAGTTGATGGAGCCGCGCGGCGAGGCCTGCGATGACGCGCTATGGTTCGCCGTCGAGTCGCTGACCCCGGCGCTGCTGTTGTGGCTGCGGGTTTATCGCCGCAACCAGCCCGAACTGTTCTTGATGCGGGCTTGAGCGCACCTACTTGCCGATTCCTTTGCGCTCGGCTCGGGAGTAGTTGCTGAAGTGTCCTTCCTTGTTGGCCTGGCGGCGTGCGGCGGCGATGATGCCCTTGCTCTTTCCCGGCGTGGCCGGTGCGGTGACGCACTTGGCCAGATCGGCGCTGCCGCACTTTGGGCACACCGGGACGGTCGAACTTCGCACCAGCAGTTCAAACCGGTTGTCGCAGGCGAGGCAACGATAGTCAAAGATCGGCATGACGCGCTCTCAATCGGCAGCGGGAAGGGAGGGCGCCTGGCAACCGTCGGCTGCGGCGATGCAGCCCTCGGACGTGGCGGGAGCTTGATGCGGCAGTGACAGGCCGATCCACGCATGGACCTGTGCGCTGTCGAACCCGGCCATGCAGCGGCCTTGGGCGTCGCGCATCAGCGGACGCCGGATCAGCAGCGGCTCGGCCAGCAGCAGAGCAAGGGCGGTCTCCGCCTCAAGCGATTCCGGTGTGACGCGTCCCTGTTTGACTGCGGGCGCCGCACGGTTGATCCAGGCCGTCACGGGAAGCGGGGCGAGGAACTCAAGCAGGCGCTCGCGGCTCCAGGGTTCGGTCAGCAGGTTGCGCACCTCAAGCTGATGGCCTGCTGCGCGCAGCCAATCTTTCTGTCGAGCGTTGCCGCTGCAGCCGGGTTTTTCGTAAAAGGTGATGCGGCTCATGGCGGATCTCCGCTGAAAACGCCGGTCAGCGCCGAACGGCGCCGGAGTGGAAGGGGACAAGGTGGAGTGGCGCATCCGGCCAGCCTTATCCCGTCGCAAAGAACCGTTCAGACCGGGCGGTTTTCATACAGATTGCGCACTGGCCCCATCAGCTTCAGCCCTTCGTCATAGGTGATCGCGGGAAAGGCATCGTTGAATTTCATCGCGGCATCGACGATGGCATCGGTCTTGCCCGCCGTGTCGAGCTTTTTCAGGTCGTTCTTTTCGAGGTAGAGCAGTTGCAGGATTTCGTTGTAGACCGTGGACTCGTCAATCGGCAGGACATAGAAGGTGGCGCCGCCATAGGCCACCTGATAGCGCTTGGACAGATCGACGTTGTCGCAGAACACGAAATATTTGCCTTGGGGCGCCAGCGCTTCGCCCAACGCTTCGGCAAGCAACTTGATGTACTCGAAGGAGAGCAGGAAACCGGCAAAGAAGACCAGGTGCGCCTCGCCTTCTTGGGCTGCAGCGATCACTTGGTCCGAGCTGATTTCCGGCGGGCGCTTTTCGTCGGCGAACAGGGCGGCGAACTTCAGCGCAAGGTCGCCGCGGAAGCCGATGCGGCCCGGCTTGTGCGTCGGACCCTTGAGCAGGCTGTTGAGCAATCGGCCTTCGGTCTCGAGCCGGGCGAATGCGGTCTGGGCGATGGTGGTCATGTAATGGACTCCGCTGGTTGTGTTGGGGGAACTTGAGCAGCGCCGGGCTGTGTCCGGAAGTCTCCCGAAACGCTGTTCGGAGACTGAAGAGAGCAACGACCATGCCCGCGGCGTCGTCCGCCATCCCATCGCCAGGCGCCGGCGCGGCCGATGCCTCTGGAACCCTTGCAAACAGGGGTTTCGGCGTGTTCTGCCCAGCGTCCGGCAGAGTTGTCGCATCTCGGTCTGAAGCCATGCGGAGCGGATCGGCTTTGTCGGCTTTCATACAATCGGCACGTGGCCACGCGATGACCGGTTTTGCCATAAATATCAATGAAAACAATGACTTGATGTTGTGCGTCGGGGGTGGCACGCGGTTTGCAAAGGATGAAGCACGCGGACACCATGTCTGGCCCTCAAGTGGCTTCATAAGAAGACCATAGAGACACCCAAGGCTGCATAGAGATCGCGGATCGCAAATCTACTTTTCGACCTTCCTTGTCACCTTGATTGGAGAACTGAAATGGCCAAACTCAGGCAAATCGCTTTTTATGGAAAAGGTGGAATCGGCAAATCGACCACCTCGCAAAACACCCTCGCTGCGCTGTCCGAAATGGGCCAGAAAATCCTCATCGTCGGCTGCGATCCCAAGGCGGACTCCACCCGCCTGATCCTGCACGCCAAGGCGCAGGACACCATCCTGTCGCTGGCCGCAGAGGCCGGTTCCGTGGAGGATCTGGAGCTGGAAGACGTGATGAAAGTCGGCTACCGCGACATCCGTTGCGTCGAGTCCGGCGGCCCCGAGCCGGGTGTCGGCTGCGCCGGCCGCGGCGTGATCACCTCGATCAACTTCCTGGAAGAAAACGGCGCCTATGACGGCGTGGACTATGTGTCCTACGACGTGCTGGGCGACGTGGTCTGCGGCGGCTTCGCCATGCCCATCCGCGAAAACAAGGCGCAGGAGATCTACATCGTGATGTCGGGCGAGATGATGGCCATGTACGCGGCCAACAACATCTCCAAGGGCATTCTGAAATACGCCAATTCCGGCGGCGTGCGCCTGGGCGGGCTGGTGTGCAACGAGCGCCAGACCGACAAGGAGTATGAACTGGCCGATGCGCTGGCGAAGAAGCTCGGCAGCCGCCTCATCCACTTCGTTCCGCGCGACAACATCGTGCAACACGCCGAACTGCGCCGCATGACCGTGCTCGAATTCGCGCCGGAGTCGAAGCAGGCCCAGGAGTACCGCACCCTGGCAGAGAAGATTCACGCCAATGCGGGCAACGGCACCATCCCCACCCCCATCACCATGGACGAACTCGAAGACCTGTTGATGGACCACGGGATCATGAAGGCGGTGGACGAGAACCTGGTCGGCAAGTCCG
>JAQTVS010000314.1 GCA_028706735.1 Thiomonas sp. | reverse complement strand
GCATTCTGGCATTGTGTATCTGCGTTGCGTGCGGCATCGTGGCTCTCGGCCTGTTGCGGCAATGGCGCATAAGCCAGCCTCTGCGTTTACAGCCATGATGAACCAACGACAAGACTGGCCGACAGACGGCCTGGAATCCGTACCAGCATGCCCGGTTTGCGGCAGTACTTCTCGCGCACTGCTGTACGAGGAACTGACGGACATCGTATTTGGCACGGCTCCTGGCAGATGGACGCTCTATCGCTGCATCCAATGCGAAGCGGCTTATCTCGATCCGCGCCCAACCCCCAGCAGCATCGGGCTTGCCTATACGCATTACTACACCCATACGACAGAAGATTCACCGGAAGGCCGCCCTAAAAGCCCTCTGGTCAGACTTCTACATGGCTGGGTGAATGATCACTTCAATGCACGGTATGGATTGACCCGCACACCCGCTTCATGGGGTGGTCGCTGGCTAATTCCGCTGGTGCCCTTCTTTTTTGCAAAATCTCGCGCCAAGATGCGTCATCTCACGCCTCCACTGCCCGGAGGCGGACGGCTGCTGGACGTCGGTTTTGGTAACGGCAGCTTTCTCAAGATTGCGAGTGAAATGGGTTGGCGTGCAGAAGGTATTGACTTCGACGCAAAGGCCGTCGAAGTCGCGCGGGCGCGAGATTTGAATGTTTCTTGTACGTCTGTTAGCGAGTTAGCGGCCCGCCCCTGCAACGAAAGCTACGACGTCATTACGCTGAGCCATGTCATCGAACATGTGCATGACCCCATCGCCCTGCTGCATGACCTTTACCGACTACTCAAGCCGGGTGGGCGCCTGTGGCTGGAAACACCCAATATCAACAGTCTGGGCGCTGTCCGGTTCAAGAAATACTGGCGTGGTTTGGAAGTACCCCGGCATCTGGTGCTGTTCAGCCCTAGTTCCTTGCAAACCTCTTTGATGAATGCAGGTTTCAAGCAAATCGAACAACATTGGCATGGCATGGCTGCGCTCTCGATGTACTCCGAAAGCGGAGCACTTGCACATCGGCAAGACACTCAAGAGGCTAGCCGCCAGATTATTCCTTCGATCGCAGCCATCATCGATGAAGTGCGGGAAATGATGCAACCCTCTCGGCGAGAATTTCTCACCTTTTCCGCGCGCAAATAGGCCCCATGCAACCATCTGCAAGCAGCAAGGTGTTTGCTGTCGTCGTGGCTTATCTGCCCGATGTCGCTGTGCTGCGCGCGCTGCTCGATGCGCTGCTCGCGCAAACCGCGGGCGTGTTCGTGGTGGACAACACGCCCGCAGCAGACCGGCGCGTGGAAGCGCTGTGCGCCGCATTGCCGCAACCCCCACTGCACCTGATCCGCCTGGGCGACAACTTCGGCATCGCGCGCGCTTTGAACATCGGCATCGACGCCGCGCTTGCCGCAGGCGCCACGCAGGTGCTGCTGAGCGATCAGGACAGTCTGCCCGCGCCCGACATGGTGGCGGCGCTGCTGGCCGCCATGGACGATTTGCAGCGCGCCGGGCGGCGCGTCGGGGCCGTCGGCCCCACTTACACCGACCGCCATACCGGCATCACCTTTCCCTTTCAGGCGCACATCCCGGGCAGGTTTTTCTATGGCCATCGCAGGCCGGATGCCGCGCATCCCACGGTGGAGGCACTGACGCTGATCACCTCCGGCACCTTGGTTCCCGCCGCTGTGCTGCGCGAAGTGGGGCCGATGCGCGAGGATTTTTTCATTGATTACGTAGACAATGAATGGAACCATCGTGCGCGCGCGGCGGGTTATTTGCTGTTCGGTGTAGGCGCAGCGGCGATGTTCCACCGCATGGGTGATCAGACGCTGCAAATTTGGATTTTTGGCTGGCGGCAGACAAGCGCCTACAGCCCGGTGCGGGTGTACTACCGCATCCGCAACTTCGTGGCGCTGTGCCGCCAGCCGATCATTCCCTGGGATTGGAAGCTGCGCAAGTGCTATTACCTACTGGGTTTTGTCTACACCCAAACCGTGTTCGGCCAGCAACGCCTCGTGGCCTTGCGCATGGCCGCGCGCGGCCTGTGGGACGGCCTGCGCGGGCGCATGGGGCCGTGGCGGGGGTGATGCTGCAGCTTGGTCATGGCAATCGGCCGCAATGGACGCTCGATCTGTCAAGGCAGGCCGTGGCCAAGCCAAACCTGTCTATTCTAGCTATAATGGCTAGAATAGACAGTTCACGCAGGAGTCTTCCATGATCACCGTCACCTCGGTCGAAGCCCAGAACCGCTTTGGGCAGTTGCTGGATACCGTGCAGCGCGAGCCGGTGGTCGTCACCCGGCATGGGCGCGCAGCGGCGTTCATCGTCTCGCCGCAAGACATGCAGGATTTGCAGGCGCTGCAGGCTGCACGGCGCAAACGCAACACGGCGGTGGCGGAGTTCGAGGCCGCATTGGCCAAGAGCGACGTCCAGCTCACACCCGCCGCGCGGACGTTGACGGATGAAGATGTGCTGCGTCTGGTCAAAGAATCGCGGTGAGCGGCCGACAGCGGGTTGTCATCGATACCAACACGCTGATCGGCGCCATGTTGCGCCCGGATTCAGTGCCGCGACAGGCGCTGTTGAATGCGCTGCGCACCTGCGAGCTTGCGACTTGTGTTGCCACTTTGGATGAGTTGCGCGAGGTTTTGCAGCGTCCCAAATTCGACCGCTATCTGCCTCTGCAAGCGCGGCTTGATTTCTTGGGCTTGGTCTCCAGGCACGCGCAACTTGTGGAGGTTGATGCAGCGAGCGAGCAGGCTGCTTCTGGCGCGTGCCGAGACGCGAACGATGCCAAGTTTCTGGCACTTGCCTTGGCGTGTCATGCGGTGGCCCTGGTCACCAGCGACGCCGATCTGCTCGTCTTGCACCCCTGGCACGGCTTGCCCATTTTGACGCCCGCCGCTTTTTTGCAAACCGTGGGCGAGTGAGGCGGCATCAGCGAATTTCCGGCGCACCGTGGCGCAGCAGCATGCGCAGTTTGTGCGGCAGCCAGTGAAAGCGGCGCATGAAGCGCCAGCCGGATTGTTTTTTGTGGGTTTGCAACTGATGTCGCAGCGCGCTGATGGCTTCACGTTCCCGCCACAGGACGGGAAGAATCGCGCCATAAATGCGCGCGACCTTGCCGCGTCCCGAACCAGAAATCCATAGGAACAGCGCCTCGATACCCAGCAGCAGCGCGTGGATGGGCAGCAGAACCAGCAGCGCCCAGGCGGGATAGCAGAGCAGCATCACGGCTGTCTTGTTGCGCTCGCTCAGGGCGCGGCGGCGCGCGGTGGTTTTGAGCTTGTCATCCATCACTTTGCCGCCGCCCAGGTTCTTGCCGATCCATTGATCGAAGCCGGGCGCGTCCAGCACGCGCGTGGGGTAGCCGAGCAGTCGTGCGGCCTGACAAAGATAAATGTCCTCGGCAATGGACTCGAACCAGGGCGGAAACCCGCCGACGGCACTCCAGACCTCGCGCGGAATCCAGAGGCAGGCGCCTGTCGCGGTGGCCACTTCGTGCACGCCGGTGGTGAATACGGGGATCGGGTTCATGAACAGGTCGAACTCGTAGCCGCGATCGACCAGACTCCCGTCGTGCAGGGTGTATTGCGGCAACCCGAGCACCGCTGGGATTGTGGTGTAGCACGCCTCACGCAACAGGGCATCGAGGCTGCCCGGGCGCAGCACGGCATCGTTGTTGAGCAGCAGCAGTTAGTGCCCGCGTGCGGCTTCCGCCATGCGGTTATTGCTGATGCAAAAACCCACGTTGTCGCGGCCCTGAATCACGCGGACATCTGGGAATTCGTTTCGAATCAATGCCACC
>JAQTVS010000023.1 GCA_028706735.1 Thiomonas sp. | reverse complement strand
TCGGTCCAGGCAATGGGCAGGTCTTCCGACTGATCGAGCGCGGCCTGCGCCATCTCCTGCGCCAGCTGGCGGATGCGCGCCGCACTGATGCCGGTGATGTCCTGCGCCCAGTCGGGCGTGCAATCCGCCACCTGCTCGCGCAGCAGTTGCAGCGCCGGGGCGACTGGGGTGCCGTCCGGCATGCGGTAATGCCCGCTGAGCGCGGGTTGCGCACCCTCGGTCCAGGCGGACACGGGGCGCTGCGTCAGCACATCCCACCACATGCGGTTCAGCGCAGCGTCGGTGTCGTCTTCGCCGGAGGCAGTCCCGGGGCCGGGGACGAACAGGCCGTCCTGCGCATGGCCGGGCTGCACCCGCACCAATTGCGCCCCGTTGCTGCACTCGGCGGTGAACACGGAGTCAAACCGGCCGGTTCCCAGCAACGCGTGGATGAGCGCCAGCAGCAGCGCGCCATCCGTTCCGGGACGGATGGGAATCCACTCATCCGCAACCGCCGAATAACCGGTGCGAATGGGGTTGATCGAAATGAACCGTCCGCCCGCCCGCTTGAACTTGGACAGCGCCATTTTCATGGGATTGCTGTGATGGTCTTCGGCCGTGCCGATCATCACGAACAGCTTGGCACGCTCCAGATCGGGCCCGCCAAACTCCCAGAAGCTGCCTCCCATGGTGTAGATCATTCCCGCAGCCATGTTCACCGAACAGAAGCCGCCGTGCGCGGCATAGTTGGGCGTGCCGTACTGCCGCGCAAACAGTCCGGTGAGCGCCTGCATCTGGTCGCGTCCGGTAAACAGCGCGAACTGCTTGGGGTCGGTGGCCCGCAGGTGGCGCAGGCGATCTTCGAGCATTTGCAGCGCCTCGTCCCAGGAGATCGGTTCGAAATCGCCCGTGCCCCGCTCCGCCCCCGGCTTGCGCCGCAACGGCTGCGTCAGCCGCGCGGGCGACACCTGCTTCATGATGCCCGCCGAGCCCTTGGCACAAATCACGCCCTGGTTGAGCGGATGTTCCGGATTGCCCTCGATGAACCGCACCTCGCCATCACGCAAATGCACTTTGATGCCGCAGCGGCAGGCGCACATATAGCAGGTGGTGATCTTGACCTCGGTGTCGCCGGGCGGCGGCGTGACCGGATCGTGCAGCGGCTTGCCGTTGGAAAACAGACGATCGAGTGGCTTGAACAGGGCGGACATGGCAAAGAGGTGTTTCAGAGTGCTTGCCTCAACCCTAGTCCCCGGTCATTCATTCAACAAACGAATACTTTTAATTTTTCTTATCCAAATTTATGATTGATTGAGCCCCCGACGCACCGCCAGAACCGGGTGAAGAGGGAGCGTGAACCTGCACTATCACACCCGCTCAAGACCTGCTGCACTGCGGTTGATGCAGTTCCTGCCCGGCCCGCTTACGATAGTTGCTGCATTGCACAAACCTGGAGCCCAACAATGACCACAACAGCACTCTTCGAACCCGTTCAACTTGGCACGCTGGATCTGCCCAATCGCATCATCATGGCGCCGCTCACCCGCTCGCGCGCCAGCCAGCCCGGCGACATTCCCAACGCGATGAACGCGACCTATTACGCCCAGCGCGCCACCGCCGGGCTGATCGTGAGCGAAGCGACGCAAATTTCCCGGCAAGGCCAGGGCTATGCGTTCACCCCCGGCATCTATTCCGATGCGCAAGTGCAAGGCTGGCAGCAGGTGACCGGCGCAGTGCATGCGGCGGGCGGGCGGATCGCCATGCAACTCTGGCACGTCGGCCGCATTTCACATCACCTGCTGCAGGAAAACGGCCAGGCGCCAGTGGCGCCGAGCGCCATTCGCAGTGACACCGGCGAGTCCTTCGTGGTGCTGCCAGAAGGCCCGGCACGCGTGCCCTGCGACATGCCGCGTGCGCTGGACACTGCAGAAATTCCCGGCATCATCGCCGACTACGCGCACGCCGCCAAAAACGCGCTGGCCGCCGGTTTCGACATGCTGGAACTGCACAGCGCCAACGGCTATCTGCTGCAGCAATTCCTCTCCACCAACAGCAACCAGCGCACCGATCAGTACGGCGGCAGCCTGGAGAACCGCGCGCGCATCGTGCTCGAAGCGATGGATGCCATCATCGCGGTGGCCGGAGCGCAGCGCGTCGGGGTGCGCCTCTCGCCGCACTTCACGCGGCATGACATCCAGGACGCGCAGACCGAAGCCATCCACCTCTATCTGGCTGCTGAATTCAGCAAACGCGGCGTGGCCTACATCCACATCGCCGAGCCGGACTGGGCCGGCGGCCCCGCGCTGACCGACGCCTTCCGCAAGCAACTGCGCGCAGCCTATGCCGGCCGCCTGATCGTCTGCGGCAACTACACCGCAGAATCTGCCGCCGCCCGCATTGCGTCTGGCCTGGCTGATGCGGTCGCCTTTGGCCGCCCCTTCATCGCCAACCCCGACCTGGTGGCCCGCTTCAAGCAAGGCGCGGCGCTCAACAAACCCAATCCGGCCACGTTTTACGGAGGCGGCGAAGCGGGTTACACCGACTATCCCGCGCTCGAAACACTCCACAGCGCAGCGTAAATGCCGCACCGGGCTGGCGTCGCAGCGCCAGCGTGCATCCCTGGTTTAGACTCAGCGGCCTCCGTTCGGTCTCGCGTCTCGCCTGTCACCTGCATGAAAATCGCCACTTGGAATGTGAATTCTCTGACCGTGCGCCTGCCGCAGGTGCTGGATTGGCTGCAGGCGCAGCAGCCTGATGTGCTGGCGCTGCAGGAAACCAAGCTGACCGACGACAAATTCCCGAAGGATGCGTTCGAAGCCGTTGGCTACCAAAGCGCGTTCTTCGGTCAGCGCACCTACAACGGCGTGGCGCTGCTGAGCCGGCATCCGCTGGAGTCGGTGCAATGCAATCTCCCCGGCCTGGACGATGCGCAGGCGCGGGTGATCGCGGCCACGGTGCGCGGGGTGCGGGTGATCGACACTTACTTTCCCAACGGCCAAGCCCCGGACAGCGACAAGTTCGCCTACAAAATGCAATGGCTCGACGCCTTGCAGGCCTGGGTTGCGACGGAACTGCAGCATGCGCCCAATCTGGTCCTGCTGGGAGACTTCAATATCGCGCCGGAAGACCGCGATGTCTACGACCCCGTGGCCTGGGCCGGGCAGATTCACTGCACACCGCAGGAGCGTGCGCATTTTCAGCAATTGCTCGGGCTCGGCCTATTCGACGCGTTCCGCGCCTTCGAGCAGGCGCCGAAGAGCTGGAGCTGGTGGGATTACCGCAATCTGGCGTTCCGCAAAAATCAGGGACTGCGCATCGATCACATTCTGGTGAGCGCCGCGCTGCGCCCCGCCCTGCAGTCCTGCAGCATCGACAAAACCCCGCGCAAGAACGAGCGCCCCAGCGACCACGCCCCGGTGATCGCCGAATTTGCGCTTTAAGGACGCAGCCCGCTCAGTCTTCCATCCCCAGTTCCTGAATCTTGCGGGTGATGGTGTTGCGACCAATGCCCAGTTTTTGCGCCGCCTCGATGCGACGGCCATGTGTTTGTTCCAGGGCCGCAGAAATGACGGCGCGCTCGAAGCGTTGCGTGAGGTGGTGCATGACGTCCGGCGTGCCGTCGCGCATCAGGCTCAGGGCAACCTGCTCCACACGGGTTTCCCAATCCGCTTCAGGCTGCACCACAGGCATCGGCGCCTGCGGCATGGACGCGGCAGCCGCAAGACTGGCCTTGTCCGGCGCAGCAGCGTGCAAAACCTCGGGGGCAGGGCCTGCGCCCGCCCCAAAAGCGGCGGCGCCGGGGCGCACATCTTCCGGCAGATCCTTGGCCTGAATGACCTGCGCCGGTGCCATGACGGTGAGCCACTGGCACAGGTTTTCCAACTGGCGCACATTGCCCGGAAAGGGAAATTTCTGCAGCACATGCAGCGACTCGGTGGAGATGCGCTTGGGCTCCACCCCGAGCTCCTGCGCACTGCGCTGCAGGAAATGGCGGGTGAGCGGCGCGATGTCTTCGCTGCGTTCGCGCAGCGGCGGCAAGCGCAGGCGAATCACATTGAGGCGGTGAAACAGGTCTTCGCGGAACTTGCCCTGCGCGACATGCTGCTCCAGATTCTGGTGCGTTGCGGCGATGACCCGCACATGGGACTTGATGGCGCTATGCCCGCCCACGCGGTAATAGTGGCCGTCGGACAGCACGCGCAGCAGACGGGTCTGCAACTCCAGCGGCATGTCGCCGATTTCGTCGAGAAACAGCGTGCCGCCTTCGGCCTGCTCGAAGCGTCCGCGCCGCATGGTCTGCGCACCGGTGAACGCGCCGCGCTCGTGGCCGAACAGCTCGCTCTCCAGCAGGTCCTTGGGGATGGCCGCAGTGTTGATGGCGACAAACGGGCCGCCCGAGCGCGGGCTGTGCTTGTGCAGCGCACGCGCCACCAGTTCCTTGCCCGAACCGGATTCGCCGGTGATGAGCACGGTGACTTGCGAGTGCGCCAGACGGCCGATGGCGCGGAACACGTCCTGCATGGCGGGAGCTTGGCCGAGGAGTTCAGGCGCGTCCTGCTGCGCGTCCTCGGCCTGCTCTTCGCGCAGGCTTTCATCGACCGCGCGCTGAATGAGATCGACCGCCTTGTCGACGTCGAAGGGTTTGCTCAGATAGTCGAACGCGCCGCCCTGCAGCGAGGCCACGGCGCTGTCGAGATCGGAATACGCGGTCATGATGATGACCGGCAGGCTGGGGTGCGACTGGCGGATCTGCTGCAGCAGGTCGATGCCGTTGCCGCCAGGCATGCGGATGTCGCTGATGAGCACCTGCGGGCAAGACTCCGCGAAAGCGCTCAGGACATCGCGCGGATTGGAAAAACTGCGCACCTCCATGCCAGCTTTCTGCAGCGCCTTCTCCAGCACGAAGCGGATCGAGGCATCGTCATCGACCACCCAGATCGGCTTCATTGCGCACTCCCTGCGAACCGCCTGCACCAAGTCAAGGCAGCGGGATGGTGATGCGGAAATCGGTGTTGCCGGGTTGGCTGTCGCATTCGATGGTTCCCTGATGTTGCTGGACAAAGGTCTGGGCCAGGGTGAGTCCCAGTCCACTTCCTCCTTCTCGGCCCGAGATCAGCGGAAAAAAGATGCGATCCTTCAGTTCCGCCGGCACTCCAGGCCCGTTGTCCACGATATGCAAGACCAGTGCCAGCTTGTAGCGCTGGCGTGCCACCGTCATCTGCCGCGCCACGCGGGTGCGGAACACGATCTTCGCGTCCCCTGCGACGATGCGTTGCTGCAAGGCCTGCGCGGCGTTGTGTGCGATGTTGAGTACCGCCTGAATGAGCTGCTCCTTGTCGCCGCGAAACTCGGGCAGGCTGGCGTCGTAGTCTTGCTCGATGTCCAGCCCATGAGGAAACTCCGCCTGCAGCAGGGTGCGGACATGCTCGCAAACCTCGTGGATGTTCACGTCGCCCACCACATGCGGCTTGCGGTGCGGCGCCAGCAGGCGGTCCACCAGAGTCTGCAGCCGGTCGGCCTCGGCAATGATGACCTGGGTGTACTCCTGCAATTCGAACGAAGGCAGTTCGGCATGCAGCAATTGCGCCGCGCCGCGTATGCCGCCCAGCGGATTTTTGATCTCGTGCGCCAGATTGCGGATCAGTTCCTTGTTCGCCTGCGCCTGGTTGTTCCACTGCTCCTCACGCTCCAGCCGCGCCTGCTGGCTGATCTCCACCACCTCGGCGAGCAGCAGTCCGTCTGGGTGGTCGGTGCGCGCCACGATGACCTGCACCTGCACCGGATCGCGCAGATCGCGCAGGCGGATCAGGCAGTCGAAACGCTTGCTGCTGAATTCGTTGCTGCGCACCTGCGCGAGCGATTCATGCCACAGCGCGGGGCAATCCATCCAGAGCCCCAGATCCTGCTTTTGCAGTTGACGACGGGAGACGCCCAGGCCGTTTTCCAGCGCCGGATTGGCGTAGCGGATCGCGCCCTGCGCGTCCACCAGCGCGGCCATCGACGCCAGCCATTCCAGCCCCGGATAGTCGCTCCCGCCCTGTGACACAGCCGCGCTCCTCAGCGCCACAATGAAACGGCAGCCCAGCCTGCGGTCTGGTCTGCGCTCATTGCGGATACTTTTGCAGTTCGCGCTGAAGCGCGGCGATGTTGGCCTGCGTCATGGCGAGCTGGTCTTTCATCGTCGCGACGCGCTGGGCGTATTCCCCGCCCTTCACTCCGCCTCCAAAAATGCGCTCACTGGGCAGGTAATCAGGGTGGCCGTTGTTGTAGGCCTTGACCTGTTGATCCAGCAGCGCCTGTTGCTGCTGCAACTCCTGCTCCAGGATGCGACGCGCCTCCAGGTCGCGCTCTTTCTGCGTGGAGGGGGCAACGCGCGCGGCTTGGTTCCCATTCTGGCTGGCCTTCTGCCCGCCCTCCTTGCTGCCCGAGCCGATGACCTTGGGCGTCATGCCCGGGCTGGAAAGAATGCTGACGTTCGCGTTGTCGATCAGTTTGCAATTCTTGGCTTTCACCTCCGACAGATCGTTGGTGTACGAGTTGTCCGGGCAGCGGTAAACCCGCGGCGGGTCGGTCTGGGCCTGCGCAGCAGAGGCAAGGGCCAGAGTCGCAAACACCGCGAGCGCGGCGTGGTGAACAGTCGATCGGGCAAACAGAGTCATGGTGGTGCAACAGTCAGATCAGTGGAATGCAGTGTAAGTCTGGCAACGTCCGGGCTACGGTGCAGGCCGACAGAGTGTGGCGTAAATTCCAAAAAAAAAGCGGCCCGAAGGCCGCTCTTGCACCAGGTTGACCAATTACAGCGAGTAGTACATGTCGAACTCGACCGGGTGCGTGGTCATGCGGAAGCGGGTGACTTCTTCCATCTTCAGCTCAATGTAGGCGCTGATGAAGTCGTCGCTGAACACGCCGCCCTTGGTCAGGAAGGCACGATCCTTGTCCAGATAGTCCAACGCCTGGTCGAGGCTGGAGCACACGGTCGGGATCTTGGCTTCTTCTTCCGGCGGCAGGTCGTACAGGTTCTTGCTCGCGGCTTCCCCCGGGTGGATCTTGTTTTCCACGCCGTCCAGGCCGGCCATCATCAGCGCCGAGAAGGCCAGGTAGGGATTGGCGGTCGGATCCGGGAAGCGCACCTCGATGCGGCGGGCCTTGTCGCTCGGGACAAAAGGCACGCGGATGGAGGCCGAGCGGTTGCGCGCGGAGTAAGCCAGCATCACAGGGGCTTCGAAACCGGGGACCAGTCGCTTGTAGGAGTTGGTGCCGGGGTTGGTGATGGCGTTCAGTGCGCGGGCGTGTTTGATGATGCCGCCGATGTAGTACAGCGCAAATTCGCTCAGGCCCGCATAGCCGTTGCCCGCGAACAGGTTCTTGCCGTCCTTCCAGATCGACTGGTGCACATGCATTCCAGAACCGTTGTCGCCGACGACGGGCTTGGGCATGAAGGTCGCGGTCTTGCCATAGGCGTGCGAGACGTTATGCACCACGTACTTGAGAATCTGCGTCCAGTCTGCGCGCTGCACCAGGGTGGAGAACTTGGTGCCGATTTCACATTGGCCTGCGCCTGCCACTTCGTGGTGATGCACCTCGACCGGCACGCCCATCTGCTCCAGCAGCAGGCACATTTCCGAGCGGATGTCCTGCAGGCTGTCCACCGGGGGCACCGGGAAATAGCCGCCCTTCACCGACGGGCGGTGGCCCATATTGCCGCCTTCGAGCTTCTCGCCGGTCGCCCAGGAGGCTTCGTCGGAATCGATCTTGACAAAGCTGCCCGACATGTCCACATTCCAGCGCACCTGGTCGAAAATGAAGAATTCGGGCTCGGGGCCGAAGTAGGCGGTATCGCCAATGCCGGATGCCTTGAGGTAGGCCTCGGCCTTCTTCGCGATGGAGCGCGGATCGCGGTCATAGGGCTTGCCGTCACCGGGTTCGAGCACGTCGCAGCTCAGCAGCAGCGTGGTTTCTTCGTAGAACGGATCGACGTTGGCGGTGTTGGGATCGGGCATGAGCAGCATGTCCGAGGCTTCAATGCCCTTCCAGCCAGCGATCGAAGATCCATCGAAGGCGTGTCCATCGGAAAACTTGGCTTCGTCGAAATGCGACACCGGCACCGTGACGTGCTGTTCCTTGCCGCGTGTATCAGTGAAGCGGAAGTCCACGAATTTGACATCGTGCTCCTTGACCATGCCCAGCACATCGGCGACTGTTTTGCTCATGAAAATCTCCTGTCAGGTTGAAATGCGTTTGCGTGTTCATCTTCGCATCAAAAGATGGCGCTCAACATCGTTTGCTGCGATGCACCGCGCAGTGAAAATAATCTAGCAGAAAGCGTGCCCAAGTCGTCTGGCTTCGCCTCCCGCAACCCGCGCACCTTCGTGATTGATTGAACGTGAGCAGGCCATCTGCCAATTGGGTGCGATTGAACAATCACACCCAAACGCACTACATCGGTGCATTTCCCGAAAATGCACCGATGTAGTGCCTCTCCGTTCACTTCGGTGCATCTTCCCAGATTCCCTCAGGCAGTTGCGCACATAAATAGGCAAAAGCCTGTTCGACTCCAGCCACATCGCCCTTGACGCCCAGCTCGATATGCCGACCCCACACCGGATGATCGACGCTAGGCAGGCTGAACACCTTGATGCCCGGAAAGCGTCGCTCGATGTCTTCCATCAGCGGTGTCAAGTCGGATTCCATGGCTTTGCGCACGATGACGGCGCGCTCCACCTGATGGCCTTGCCCATGCAGATGGGCAAGCGGGCCGTCCAGCGCCCACTCCAGCATGGGCCACGCCATCACCGGAAACCCCGGAACGAAGTAATGCTGCCGAATGGAAAACCCCGGAATCTTGTTGTAAGGATTGGGAATGATGGCGCTGCCCTGCGCAAACATGCCCATTTGCAGACGTTGCAGGTTGGCCGGCGCATCAACATCGCCCAACTGCGCATCGATCACGCGCTGCTCGATCAACGCCTTGGCTTCCGGGTGGAGTTCCAGCGGGAGCCCCAGCGCCCGGGCCGCGCTCTGGCGGGTGTGATCGTCGGGCGTGGCGCCGATGCCGCCGCAGCTCAGCGCCACGTCACCGCGGGAAAAACTGACGTGGAACGCGGCGGCCAGCAAGGCCGGATCGTCGCCCAGGTATTGCACCCAGTCCAGCCGCATCTGGCGGGCCTTGAGGAGTTCGAGCACATGGGGGAAGTGCTTGTCCTGCCGTTTGCCGGACAGAATTTCGTCGCCAATGATGTAGAGCCCCAGTCCCATACGCGCATCCCGAACCAAAAGAGCAAGGATAGCCTGAGCGGGCATGGCGGATTCATTCGCACCCTCTGACCCATTGCATCTTTGCGCCAGGGGCCAGGTTTCGCGGTGCAGTCCGCCCCGCGAAAAATGTCTCATTCTGGCGATCTACAGCGAATATGGGGTGTCAATCGTGGGATTTCGGCCCTTATGCTTGAACTTTTAGTCTTCCCGCCCACCCGCATGCTCCTCCACCACACGTTTGAATCCGCCGCCGCCGACCATGCAGCACACCGTGCCCTCGTGCGCGAAGGGGTGTCCACCCCATATGCCGACTTGGCCGATCTGGTGGAAGGAATCGCCGCCGCGCTGCGGGCCAATGGCGTGCAGCGCGGGGAGCGGGTGGCGCTGTTTCTGGACAACTGCGTGGAAATGGTCGCCGCCATCTATGCGGTGCTCAAGGTGGGTGCGGTGTTCATGCCGGTCAATACGCTGACCAAGGCGGACAAGCTGGCCTATCTGTTGAATGATTCCGAAGCCTGCGCCCTGCTCACCCAGCAGGAGCTCGCGGAAACCAGCCGCGCGGCCCTGGCGCTGAACAGCAGTGTGCGTCAGTGCTGCATGCTCACCACCTACGCGCAGGGCAAGCCTGACAGCGGCACGCCCGATCCGCGCGAGTGCGCTTTCCCCCCGGCATTGCCTGGCGCACCGCGCTCCGCCACGCATCCTGAACTCATCGACCAGGATCTGGCCGCCATCATTTACACCTCGGGCTCCACCGGCGACGCCAAGGGCGTGATGCTCACCCACCTCAACATGCTCACCGCCCTGCGCGCGGTGCGCGGCTATCTGGGGCTGCGGCAGGACGACATCATCGCCTGCGCGCTGCCCCTGGCCTTTGACTACGGCCTGTATCAGGTGCTCATGGCATTCAGCCTGGGCGCCACCGTGCTGCTGGAGCGCTCGTTCACTTTTCCGGTCAAGGTGCTGGCCAATATGGCGCAGGAGCGGGTGACGGTGTTTCCCGGCGTGCCCACCATGTTCACCCTGCTGACCAATCTCAAGGGGCTGCACGCGTTCGACCTGTCCGCGCTGCGGCTGATCACCAATACCGCCGCGGCCTTGCCGCAGACCCAGATCGCGCAGATCCGCGCGCTGTTTCCGCAGGCCACGCTGTTTTCCATGTACGGCCTGACCGAGTGCAAGCGCGTGACGTATCTGCCGCCCGACCAGCTCGACATCCGCCCGGGCAGCGTGGGGCGCGGCATGCCCAATGAAGAAGTCTGGCTGGTCGATGATGATGGCCGCCGCCTGCCCAATGGTTCCACCGGCGAGCTGGTCATCCGCGGCAGCCATGTGATGCGCGGCTACTGGCGCAAACCCGAGCAAACCGCGCAGCGCCTGCGGCCCGGCCCGATTCACGGCGAGCAGGTGCTGTATTCGGGCGACCTGTTCCGCACCGACGCCGAGGGCTGGCTGTATTTCGTGGCGCGGCGCGATGACATCATCAAAAGCCGCGGCGAAAAAGTCAGCCCGCGCGAGGTGGAAAACGTGCTGCACGCGCTCGACGGCGTGCTCGAAGCCGCAGTCATCGGCGTGGACGATGCGCTGCTGGGTCAGGCGGTCAAGGCCTTCGTGGTATGCAAGCCCGGCCATGCGCTGACCGACCGTGAAGTCATCAAGCATTGCCTGGCGCATATTGAAAACTTCATGGCGCCGAAATTCGTCGAGTTCGTCCCCGCCCTGCCCCGGACTGATACCGGAAAAATCAAAAAAACCGGGCTGCGCTGAACCGCTGAACCCAACTCTCTTTCCTATTCCTCACGTTTCCTTCCAAACTGCCATGTCCGACAATCAGCAAAAAATCCGCCAATACATCGACAGCAACTTCCTGCTCGGCGCGCGTGACACGTCCTACGGTGACACCGACTCGCTGCTCGACCTGCACATCCTCGACTCCACCGGCGTGCTCGAACTCATCCTGTTCCTCGAAGAAACCTGGAGCATCCAGGTCGCCGACATCGAGATGGTGCCGGAAAACCTCGACAGCGTCGCCGCGATTGCCGCCTATGTGCAGCGCAAACTGGCGGCTTGAGACGTGATGGACAGGCCCGTGTTGAACCCGGCCGTGCTCGCCATCGACTGCGAGGCGGAAATCGCACGCATCGCTGCGTTCTTCGTCCATACCCTGCGCGGATTCAACAAGCGCGGCGTCGTGCTCGGGTTGTCGGGCGGCGTGGACAGTTCGGTGTGCGCGGCGCTGGCGGTGCGCGCCCTTGGCCCGCAGCGGGTATTCGGGCTGCTGATGCCCGAGCGCGATTCCTCGGGCGACAGCGCCAGCCTGGGCGCCGAGGTCGCGCAGCAACTCGGCATCGCGCACGCGGTGGAAAACATCGCCCCGGCGCTGGAGGCCATTGGCTGCTACCGCTGGCGCGACGACGCGGTGCGCGCGGTGCTGCCCGGCTACACCCCCGAGTGGAAAATCAAGCTCGCCATCTCGGGCGGACTCGCCGGGGGCATCAACCATTTCAGGCTGATTGCACGCGCCCCGGACGGCCAGATGTCCGACACCCGGCTGCCGCTGCGCGAATATCTGCAGATCGTGGCCGCCACCAACCACAAGCAGCGGCTGCGCAAGACGCTTGAATACTTCCATGCCGACCGCCTGAACTACGCCGTAATCGGCACCCCCAACCGGCTGGAGTACGACCAGGGATTTTTTGTCAAGAACGGCGATGGCTCGGCCGATCTCAAACCCATCGCCCATCTCTACAAAACACAGGTGTACGCCCTGGCGCGGCATCTCGGCCTGCCCGATGCCGTGCGCAATGCCGCGCCCACCACAGATACCTACAGCCTGCCGCAAGGCCAGGACGAGTTCTACTTCGCCCTGCCCTGGGCGCAGATGGATCTGGCGCTGTGGGCGCGCAACCACAGCTACAGCGCGGACGAGCTGGCCGCAGCGCTCGGCTGCACACCGGAACAGGCCACAGCGGTGCTGACCGACATTGACGCCAAGCGCCGCACCACGCGCTACCTGCACGCCCGGCCCGCCCTGGTCGAAGCGGTCTTCAACCCGTCCCCGGAACATGCGGCATGCGCAGTGCCCAATCCCCTGTGAACACCATGCACAACACCGAACTCCAAGCACTCGGCGCCGACGGCCAGGCCGCCTTTCAACAACGCCTCGCGCGGCTGACAACCGCTCTCGACATCCTGCCGGACAAGCCGGAGGAAACCCCCTATTCCGCCCTGCGCGCGCTCTGGCTGCTTGCCGGCGGCACGGCGCTGTCCATCCACGCCGCGGCTGAGGCTCCGTTGCGCCCCCTGAGCGCACAGCAACTCGGCGCGCTCGATGCGCTGATTGCGCGGCGCATCACAGGCGAACCGATTGCTTACCTCACCGGCAGGCAGCGCTTCATGGGGCTGGAATTGCTGGCCTCGCCCGAGGCGCTGATTCCGCGCGCCGAAAGCGAATTGCTCGGCCAGCTTGCCGCGCAAAAATTGCGGGCGATGGCAGCGGGCTCGTCAACGCCGCCCATCGTCATCGACGTGTGCTGCGGCTCGGGCAATCTGGCGCTCGCGCTCGCGCTCGCCGTGCCGCAGGCGCAGGTGCATGGCGCGGACATTTCCTGCACGGCCATCGCCCTGGCCCGCGACAACACGCGGCAGCTCGGCCTGGAGCCGCGCGTGACGCTGCACACCGGCGATCTGCTGGCGCCCTTTGGCGCCGCATTCGCGCGCAAGGTCGATCTGCTGGTGTCCCTGCCGCCCTACATCTCCACGGCGAAGATGGGCACCATGCCGCACGAGATTGTCGGGCATGAGCCGCATCTGGCATTCGACGGCGGGCCGTTTGGTGTGCGCATCCTCATGCGGCTCATCCGCGAAGCGCCGCCGCTGCTGCGGCCGGGCGGCTGGCTGGGCATGGAAGTGGGGCTCGGCCAGGGGCCAGCCATGGTCCAACTGCTCGAAAAGCACCCGGCCTACGACCGCGTGGAAGCCGTCTGTGATGCCGATGGCGCCGTGCGCGCCGTTCTGGCGCAAGCTGCGGCCTGAGCCCCGCGTCGCTGCAGCGGCCAAGCCCGCGCGGCGGCGGCGCGGGCGCCAAGCCGGTGCGCTGCATACAGCAGGGGCAACAGCCCGCCAGCCAGCAGATGGACAACGGCGCTCCAGCCCGGCAGCGCTTCGCCGCCGGCGTAATACAAACCCAGTCCGCTCAGGCCCAGCAGGCCAAAAACCGCCAACAGCAGCGCCCCGCTTGCCACGTTTTCACGGCGCACCCAGCCGGCGCGGATATGCACGGCCCACAGCGCGCCAATCAACCCGAAGATCAGCAAAAAACTCAGGGCATGCAGCGCCGCGACCCACACCCGAGAACCACTGGACAAGGCCCAGGGCACGTCCCAGTCCAGACGCATCTGCAGCGCACCAGGCGTGAGCAGCAGCCCGGTGCCCAACAGAGCCAGCAAAGTGACATGCAAGACCGTCGCAAAACTGCGGGGATAGGTTTTCACGCGGCATCCTCCTGCGCTGCGTGCTGCGCGGCCTGAACGATGGCGCCGCCCAGCTCGGCGACCAGTGCATGCCGACGTGCAGGCGCGGCCAGCGCAGCCACCTTGGTAAGCGCATCGGCACGCCAGCACTGCGCGGCCCGCACCGTCCAGACCTGCGGCTGGCGGTCGCTTGCAGCATGGCCCGACGGATGGAGAACGCGGCCGGGAAAGCGCTCCTGGTCCGCGCCGCTCAACCCCAGCGCGGAGCTGGCAACCGCGGCGTTGCGCAGCAGCCCGGCTGGACGAATCGCGCCGTCCTCGGCGCGGATGGACAGTACCGACGCCTCCGCGCCAAAAGCCCGCAAATCGCCACCCGCATTGACCACCGCCTGCTCCACCCCGGCGCGCCGCAGGCAGTGGATGGCCAGATCGACCGCATAACCCTTGGCAATGCCGTCGAGCGTGAGCAGCACAGGACGGCGCAGCGCGACACGCCGCCTTGGCATCAAGACCACGGCATCACTGCCGATGGACGCGTTCAGGGTGGCAAAGCCATGATCGGGCAGCACGCCAGACGCCACCAGTCGTGCGCCCACGGTGATGTCAAAACAGCCTTCGCTGGCCCGCGACATGGCAAGCGCCTTGCGCAGCGCGTCCCAGGTCCACGCATCCACCTCCTGCGGCGTGTGATGCGCGTGCAGATTGATGCGGCTCAGCGCGCTATCCGGCGCGTGGAAACTCATGCGCTGCTGCGCCCGCGCCAGATGTAGAAAGGCGCTGGCCACCGCCCGCTCCACCCGGCCCGCGCGGCCGGTGGCCCGGATCTCCACCCAGGTGCCCAGCAAAGGCCGAAGTCGGCGGACGGTCAGGCCTTCGCGCCTCATCTCGGCTCCCGCAGGGCCACCTGCTGCAACACCAGCAGACGCTTGACCCCGTTCATCACATTGCGGCAGGACAGGGTTGCGCCGCTGATGTTGGGCACGTCCTCGTCCAGCTTGAACGGGTCGGCCAAGGTCTTGCCCTCCAGGGTCTTGCGCCAGCTTGCTTCACGGATCTGGTCGCCGTAGGTCTCGTTGAAAATCATCACTTCGACGCCGCGCACCTTGCCCTGCGGCAACAGCGCCGCGGCGTAGGTGATGAATTCATGCTTGCCGACGACTTTGTCGACAATGAACCAGCCCAGCAGCCGGCCGTCTTTTTCGGCGCGCCAGACATCCTGCTTGTCCCAGCGTTGCTTGAGGCCGGATTTGTCCTCGATCGCCTCGCGCTGGGCTTTGGACAGCAGCACAGGGGAGGCGACAAAGCGATCCGCTTCGGGGAACAGCGCCTTCTGCGCCTGCTGGACGCTCAGGTATTCATTGGCATGCGCCGGCGCCACGACAGCGGCCAGTGGCAACAAAACGATGGATGCAATTGCTCGCATGGTGCGATCCTCAGAAGTTGAAACCGACCTTGAGGCGGATTTCCTGTTTGGTCTTTTCGATCAGATGCAGGCTCTTGTCGTTTTGGGCAGCGAATTTTTCGCCCCCGCCCCGGAGCTGCGGCAACCAACTCAGCGTGAACCACCAGTCACGCGCGCCGTAATGCAGCGAGGGGCCGCCCTGCACCGACCAGCGCTCTTGCCCGACCTCGGTCTCGAACTCGGTTTCGTAGAACACCTCGGCGCCGATGTACCAGTTGGGCGCGAAGCGGTAGGACAGGCCGGTCCCCGCCATGTACTCGATTTCCATCTCGGGATCGGTGGTCCACTCGAAACCCTCGTAGGGCAAGGCCACTGCGCCGCGCTTGGCGTAGGTCGAGCCGATTCCTGTGTTCGCCGCCCAGACGACCTGGCCGTCGAGGAAGTACTTCTGCGCGAGCAGCTTGAGCTCCATGTTGTATTTGTCCTTGTCCTGCCCGGAGTGGGCATCGATCCAGTCCTTGCTGAACGACAGGTAGGCGGCGATGCCGATGTCGTCCCTGGCCGGAGTGAGGAAGGCGTACTTGAGCGAACCCTCGATGCCCGAGAGCTTGAATGCATACTTCTTGTCGCCGGGCATGTAGCCGTCGATGCGCAGCCCCTGGGTATCGATTCCCATGCCTTTGAGGTAGAGCGCTCCCGTCAGCCGGTTCGTGAGGCCGCGTTCGACTTCGAGCTTGTAGTCGGTTGCGGCATAACTCCCCG
>JAQTVS010000313.1 GCA_028706735.1 Thiomonas sp. | reverse complement strand
TTTTACCCATATTACGCTGCCGCTTCACGGCGCCAAAATCCTCATGAAAAAACTCGGTCCCGCCCTAATTTTTCTTGTCCAACTCGCAGCGTGCAAGCTGCTCGGATTCGGCTCCGTCCAAGCTGCCGCAGGGCAGCTTGGACGGAGCCGCGGGCCTCATCCCCCTCGGGGGGCTGACGCGAATGCGGCAGGTCTGGGGGCGCTTTCACGCAAAAATCTTCCCCGGATTGAGGATGCCCTTCGGATCGAGTGCCTGCTTGATGGCGCGCATCACGTCGAGCGCGTCGTCGCCGGCTTCTTCGCGCAGGAAGCCCTGCTTGTGCAGGCCGATGCCGTGTTCGCCGCTGCAGGTGCCGCCGAGCTTGAGGGCGCGGCGCACGAGTTGGGCGTTGAGGCGCTCGGCCAGTTCGCGCTCTTCGGGCTTGGCGGGGTCGATGAGGTAGCCGATGTGGTAGTTGCCGTCGCCCACATGGCCGACGACAAAGTAGGGCAGACCGGCGGCGTCGGCCTCAAGAATGGTGTCGTTGATGCTCTCGGCCAGGCGCGAGATGGGCACGCAGGTGTCGGTGGTGACGCAGCGGCAGCCGGGTTTCATTTGCAGCGCGGAAAGGTAGGCGTGGTGCCGCGCCTTCCACAGCTTGCTGCGCTCCTCCGGCGTGTCGGCCCAGGCGAAATCGGATCCGGCATAGTCTGCGGCAATGGACTGCACCGTTTCAGCCTGCTCGCGCACCCCGGCAGGCGAGCCGTGGAATTCCATCAGCAACAGCGGCTGCTCGGGCAGGCCGAGATGGTCGTGGGCGTTGACGGCGCGCACCGCGCCGGGGTCCATCAGTTCCACGCGGGCGATGGGGATGCCGGCCTGGATGAGGGCGATGGTGCAGTCGACCGCGTGCGCCACATCGGGGAAGGAGCACACCGCGGCGGCCACGGCCTCGGGCTGCGGGTAGAGGCGCAGGGTGACTTCGGTGATGATGCCCAGCGTGCCCTCGCTGCCCACCATGAGGCGGGTGAGGTCGTAGCCCGCGCTGCTCTTGCGCGCCTGGGTGCCGGTGCGGATGATGCGGCCATCGGCCAGCACCACGGTGAGCGCCAGCACGTTTTCGCGCATGGTGCCGTAGCGCACGGCGTTGGTGCCGCTGGCGCGGGTGGCGGTCATGCCGCCTATCGTGGCGTCGGCGCCGGGGTCAATGGGGAAGAACAGGCCGGTGTGGCGCAGTTCGTCGTTCAACTGCAGCCGCGTCACCCCGGCCTGCACGGTGACAAGCATGTCGGCAGCGGCCACATCGAGCACGCGGTTCATGCGGGTGAGATCGAGGCTGATGCCGCCCTGCACCGCGAGCAACTGGCCTTCGAGCGACGAGCCCGCACCAAAGGCGATGACCGGCACATCGTGCGCGGCGGCCAGCTTCACGGCGTCGGCCACGTCCTGCGTACTTTCGCAGAACACCACGGCCGAGGGCGGCGGCACGTCGAAGGGCGATTCATCGCGCCCATGCTGCTCGCGCACGGCCAGCGCGGTGGAAAGCTGCGCGCCGAAGCGGCTGGCCAAGGCGTCGAGCAAGGCGGGCGGGGTGGGGCGGATGAGAACCTTCGGGGTGAGTGGGGCGTTCATGGCATGTCCTTGTGAATCGGCGACTTTTCCCCGCAAGGATAGGCCGCTTGTCAGCCCTCTGCCCAAAGGTCTTGCATGGCGCGCTCGAAGGTTTGCGCGCACTGGGCAGCTTGCGGATGCTGGCCGTCCTGCAGCACCCAGCGCCCGGCCACCATGACCGCCTTCCATGCCGTGGAGGGACTGGAAAACACGAGGGCGTCGAGCAAGTGGCTTGGGGGCACGCCGAGGGTTGCGGCGGCATGCGGGTTGAGCACCAGGGCGTCGGCGCGTGCGCCTGGCGTCAAGCCCCACGCGGGCTGTCCGGCGGCGTGGGCGCTGCCAGCCTGCACGCAGGTCCACAGCCGGGCTGCTGTGGACGGCTGCGCGGCTTCGGGCGCTGCGGCGGTGTTGCGCTGACGCAGGATGAGGCGCTGGCCGTAGTCGAGCCAGCGGAGTTCTTCGCGCCAGTCACGGGTGATCTGGCTGTCCGACCCCAGGGTGATGGGCACGCCTTGCGCCAGAATGCCGGGCAGATCGGGCAGGCCGTCGCCCAGGTTGGCTTCGGTGGTGGGGCAGAGCACGATGCCCGCGCCGCTGCGGGTGACGGCATCGATTTCTTGCGGCACCGTGTGCGTGGCGTGGACGAGTTGCCAGCGCGCGTCGAGCAGGCCTTGCGTCGCCAGCCAGGCGATGGGCCGCAGGCCGGTGGCGGCGAGGCAATCGTCCACCTCGGCGGTTTGCTCGGCAACGTGGATGTGGATGGGGCCGTCGAAGCCGTCTGCCAGGTTCGCCAGGGTTTGAATGGACGCGGGCGACGCGGCGCGCAGGGAGTGAATGGCGATGCCCGCATCCAGCCCTGGCTGGCGCCGGCCTTGGATGGTTTGCACCGCCTGCCACACGCAGTCGGCGCTGGTGGCGAAGCGCCGTTGATCCGGGCGCAGCGCGGGCTGCTGAAAGCCGGCGCGCTCATACAGCACGGGCAGCAGGGTGAGGCCGATGCCCACATCGCGCGCCGCATCGGCCAAGGCCCAACTGAAGGCGAGCGGATCGGCGTAGGGCTGGCCGTCTGGCGCGTGCTGCAGGTAATGAAACTCGCACACCTGCGTGTAGCCGCCCTGCAGCAGTTCGATGTAGAGCTGCGCGGCAATGGCCCGCAGTTGCTCCGAGGTGATGCGCAGGGCCACGCGGTACATGCGGTCGCGCCAGGACCAGAAGGTGTCGGCGGCGCTGGTGCGCTGTTCGGCCAGGCCGGCAAAGGCGCGCTGGAAGGCATGGCTGTGCGCATTGACCAGCCCAGGCAGCATAGCGCCCAGTTGTTCGGCGCCCTGCGGCGGCGTGGGCACGCCGGGAACGATCTCGGCCCAGCGGCCGTCCGCGCCGATGCGCAGCAGAACATCGTCTTGCCAGCCCCCGGGCAGCCAGGCGCGGCGGGCCCACAGCAAAGAATCAGCGGGCTTGTTCATGCGGCCTCCATGCCAGCATGGCATCGATCAGTTGCTCCAGCACCGGGCGCAGGTTTCCGGTGCGTTCAGGGTCGAGGCGAAACGGAGGCGCCTCGTGCATGTAGGTGGAAAAGCACATTTCCATCTGCACCGCATGGATGCCCTGCGCGGGTTGACCGTAGTGGCGGGTGATGTAGCCGCCCTTGAAGCGGCCATCGACCACCTGAGAAAACGTGGTCTGCCGCGCAAGCGCCTCGGACAGCACCGCACGCAACTGCGGCGCGCAACTGGCCCCGTTGGCCGTGCCCAGATTGAGGTCAGGCAAAGTGCCCTGGAACAACCACGGCAGCGTGGACAGGATGCTGTGACCGTCCCACAGCAGGGCGTAGCCGTGCCGCGCATGCAGGCGTTGCAACTCGGCGTTGAGCGCGGCGTGGTAGGGGCGCCAGTAGTCCGTCAGCCGTTGCGCAATCTCGGCAGCGTTTGGCTCCTGCCCCGGCTGGTAGATCGGCTGGCCGGTGAAGGCGTGGGTGGGACATAGCTCGGTGTTGTTCACGCCGGGATACATGGGCGCGTTTTCCGACGGGCGGTTGAGGTCGATGACATAGCGCGAGTAACGCGGCACAAGCAGGCTTGCGCCGCGTTGCGCGGCAAAAGCGTAGATCGGTTCGAGATGCCAGTCGGTATCGTCCACGTTCAAGGCCTGCGCGGTGTAGCGCGGCTTGAGGGCTGCGGGGATTTCCGTGCCTACATGCGGCAAGCTCACCAGCAAGGCGCTGTCGCC
>JAQTVS010000312.1 GCA_028706735.1 Thiomonas sp. | reverse complement strand
GCCGCCCCAAGTTTTCTCATCCCCCTCGGGGGGCCTGACGCGAACGCGGCAGGTCTGGGGGCGCTCTCATGAAAACGCCGGGCCGCCCCAAGTTTCCTTGACCCCCACGGGGGGCGGGCTGGGCCACCCCCTCCCGACCTCCCCCACGCGGTGGGGGAGGTGAGATCACTCCCTCCCCGCTCGTGGGGAGGGATGGGGTGGGGAGTGCCCGGCCCTGGGGGCGCTCATGGATTGTGAATACATCCGCCGTGGCCGAGCAGCGCGCCCAAAGGGTTCCAATCCAGGCGCAAAGCACAGCCGCGCCCGTCGGCACGGCGCGCACTTTTTTACTACACCAAGCGCAACGCCGATTGGGGCGATTTGGGTGCGATGAGCAGGCATGGCGGATTTGTTCACACCCTCTCACCGCAGGCGGCCAAGGTAGGAGGGCGGCGCGGGCGCTTTGTTCGCGGTGTTTTTGTCCGATTCACCCTTGGCGGGGACTTTGTCAAGGCCGCCGGGAAACATCACCGCCTCGAAGCGGTCGGCCCATTGATCCAGATCCGCGTCGTGCTCGGCACGCGCCACGCGCAGCACTTCCCGTGCGTAGTCGGCGTTCTGCGCCATCCACTCCGTGTCGGTCACGCGGCCGATCTTGCGGCGCAGCAGAACATGCAGATGCGCAGCGAGCGCGACGGCTTCAGAACTTCCCATGTCGATTGCTCCGGTGCAG
The DNA here is from genome assembly GCA_028706735.1 of Thiomonas sp. Classification (GTDB taxonomy): domain Bacteria; phylum Pseudomonadota; class Gammaproteobacteria; order Burkholderiales; family Burkholderiaceae_C; genus Thiomonas. The sequence continues at coordinate 3,105 of JAQTVS010000312.1, read as the reverse complement.
CTTGCGGTTATTCGATGCGCTCGCCATGCTGGCTCAGATCGAGCCCGGCGTCTTCTGCCTCGGCATCCACCCGCAGGCCCATCACGGCATCAATCAGCTTGAGCAGAATGAAGCTGGCGACGAAGCTATAGACCAGGGTGGCGCTTGCGCCCAGCGCCTGCACCAGCACCGAAGCGGCCTGGCCGCTGTAGGACGGCACGGCGAAGAATCCGGTCAACACCGCCCCGGCAAATCCGCCCACGCCGTGAATGCCAAACACGTCCAGCGCGTCATCGGCGCCGAGCAGGCGTTTGAGCCCGGTGGCGCCCCAGTAGCACACCACGCCCGCGATCAGGCCCACGGCCACGGCGCCCATCGGATCGACAAACCCCGACGCCGGGGTGATGGCCACCAGCCCGGCCACCGCGCCCGAACAAATGCCCAGCAGCGTCGGGCGGCCGCGCAGAGTCCATTCGGTCAGCATCCAGCTGAAGGCGGCAGCGGCTGTGCCCAGTTGGGTGGCGAGCATGGCCATGCCGGCGCGGCCATCTGCGGCGCAGGCCGAGCCTGCGTTGAAGCCGAACCACCCCACCCACAGCAGCGACGCGCCGATCATGGTGTAGGTCAGATTGGCGGGCAAGAAGGGCTCCTGCCCCCAGCGCTGGCGTTTGCCCAGCACGATGGCGCAGGCCAGACCCGCAGCGCCCGCATTCACATGCACGACCGTGCCGCCGGCGAAATCGAGCATGCCCATCGACGCCAGCCAGCCCGAGGGCTCCCACACCGAATGCGCCACCGGGGCATACACCAGCAGCGACCACAGGCCCATGAACACCAGCATGGCCGAGAACTTCATGCGCTCTGCAAACGCCCCCACGATCAACGCCGGTGTGATGATGGCGAAGGTCATCTGGAACATCACATACACCGACTCGGGGATGGTGGGCGCCAACTCACTGACCGACACCGTGCCGCTGGTCTTGCTGAAAAACACCCCGTCGAGAAACAGCCGCGACAGGCCGCCGATATACGGGCTGCCCGGCATGAAGGCCAGGCTGTAGCCAGCGACGAACCACAGCAGCGTGACCAGCACCGTGGTGGCGAACACCTGCATGGTCACGCCGAGAATGTTCTTTTTGCGGACCATGCCGGCGTAAAACAGGGCCAGTCCGGGGATGGTCATCATCAGCACCAGCGCCGTGGATGCCAGCATCCACGCGGTATCGCCAGAATTCAGGGTGGAGACATTGGCGATGTGCGGAATGGTGAGAGTGGCTGGCGCCGTCTGCGCCAGCGCGCCGACTGGAAGCAGGCCGGCGAGCCCGGCCAGAACGCCGCGGAGATGTGGCTGTTTGCGCGAAATGCTGTCTGGAAGTGAGGACGTGTTGTGCATGGAAAGCCCCGATCAAGTTATGTCGGGGATTTCGCAATATCCAGACCAGCGCATATAGATGGCTCGACCGAGCCATCCGTGTGAAACAAATCACAAAACGCGCGACCGCGCAAGCACCTATTGGCGTGGGTCGGCAGAGACGCGCCAAGCACGGCACGCAAGCGGTGCATGGTCGCATGGCGGGGCACTGATTGCGTGCAGCAGGGCCGCGCGCCAGTGCCCCGCTTGCCCTAGGAGCCTGTCGGGCTTGGGAATCGTCGGCTGCAAATGGGTCGCAGCAGTCCATTTTTGGCGACGCCGAAACTTCGCAAGCTCGCTTTCACCGTCTTTTTGACCCATAGCGCGGCTATGGGTCTGCAAATCCGGCAAAAACTGTCGTCGCTGGGCCCCATTTTGGCTACGCCGCTCTCCGAGAACGCTTTCGACGACCAAAGCCCGACAGGCTCCTAGCGCGTTCGGACTGAGCCGTTACCGGGTCTTCATGATGCGCGCCTTTTCCCGCTGCCAGTCGCGGTTGGCTTCGGTGTCGCGCTTATCGTGGTCTTTCTTGCCCTTGCCCAGCGCTAGATCGAGTTTCACCCGGCCGCCCTTGAAATGCAGGTTGATGGGCACCAGGGTGTAGCCGCGCTGTTCCACCTTGCCGATGAGCTTGCGGATCTCGTCCTTGTGCATCAGCAGCTTGCGCGTGCGTGCGGCTTCGGGGCGCACATGGGTGGACGCGCTGTTGAGCGCCACGACGTTCATGCCGATCAGAAACAGTTCGCCGTCGCGGATGACGACATAGCCGTCGGTGAGTTGCACCTGCCCGGCGCGCACGGACTTGACCTCCCAGCCTTCCAGCACGATGCCGGCCTCGAAGCGGTCTTCGAGGAAGTAGTTGTAGCGGGCCTTGCGGTTTTCAGCGATGCTCATGCGTGGGGATATGGGCGAGTTGCCCTCTCAAGGAAACGCAGGGCCGCCCCAAGTTTCTTTGACCCCTGCGGGGGGCGGGTTGGCGAGCCGGCCCTGGGGCGCTCAATACAATCTTCGCATTCTAAGAAGGTGTCCGCTTTATGCCCCAGGTCCACAAATCCGTCCTCATTTGGTATAGCCCGCAGGAAATGTACGACCTGGTCACCGACGTGCCGTCCTATCCGCAGTTTCTGCCCTGGTGCGGCGGCGCCTCGATGCAGGCGGAAGAAGGCGGCACGGTGCGCGCCAGCGTGACCATCGACTTCAAAGGCCTCCGCCAGAGCTTCACCACGCAAAACACCAATGTGCCCGGCCAGGAGGTGCGCATGCGGCTGGTGGACGGGCCGTTCTCGGCGCTGCACGGGCGCTGGGTGTTCATCCCGCTGGCCGACGGCAAGGCGTGCAAGGTCGAGTTTCTGCTCGATTACAAGTTCTCCAGTTTCATTGTGGAGAAGGTCATCGGCCCGGTGTTCAACCACATTGCCAGCAGCTTTGTCGACGCTTTCGTGCAGCGCGCCAAGAAGGTCTATGGGCCCCGCTGAAACCCCGCAGGGGCGGGGCATGCGCGTCGCCGTGTTCTACGCACCCGAGTCAGGTGAGCCGGATTTGCGCGCGGTGCGGCTGCCATCGGGAGCAACGGCGGAGCAGGCGGTGCAGGCCAGCGGCCTGCGCGCAGCCCACCCCGAACTGGCCTCGCTCGATGTGCGCTGGGGCGTGGACGGCCAGCGCGTGCAGCCGCATCACACCCTGCGGGACGGCGACCGGATCGACTTGTGCCGCCC
>JAQTVS010000022.1 GCA_028706735.1 Thiomonas sp. | reverse complement strand
GAAGGTAGGCAGTGTCTCGGTCAACGCTAACGAAGCGGCTCATCGCAAAAAACCCATGAATGCACTGCCTCCATTGTCCCGCATCACCTCAGCATCCGAAAGCCTCGAAAGTCCGACAGACTCCTAGTGCAGTGTTTTACGCAATCTGGAACATAAAAACGTGGATTTGACGCCAGGGCGGCGTTGCAAATCCGCGCGATACCTGCGGGTATCGCTGTGGTTTGCGCCTTGCCCTGACGCCAAATCCATCCTTTTTATTTGTTCCATCAAGCATGAAACACTGCTCTAGAGCCTGTTCAGGCTCTAGTCATTTGGCTTGCACTGTCACACCAAATTCACAGAATCTTCACTGAACCGTCACGCTGCATTCCTATCTTCTTGATCAATTGTGAGAGAGGAGACAGCATGTTCGATGATGAAACCGCGCATCGGCTGGCGATGCGCCCAGAAAACGGCCAGTCAGACCACGCGATCGCCGTTCAACACCCGGCGCACAACAACATCACCGTCGCCTGGGCGCGGCATGCCGAAGAAGTGCGCGAGGCCCAACGCCTGCGCTACAAGGTGTTCGTCGAAGAATTGGGCGCACAGATCAAGACGCCCGAAGCGGGCCTCGACATCGACCTGTTCGACCCTTACTGCGACCACCTGCTGGTGCGCGACGCCGACGGCCGGCTCATCGGCACCTACCGCGCCCTGCCTCCGCATCAGGCCAAACGCGTGGGCACGCTCTACACCGAAACCGAGTTCGACCTCACCCGCCTCTACCACCTCAGGCCGCGCCTGCTGGAAATCGGCCGATCCTGCGTGCACCGCGACCACCGCAGCGGCGCGGTCATCATGGCCTTGTGGAGCGGCATTGCGGCTTATATGCAGCGCCACGGCCTGGACGCGCTGATCGGCTGCGCCAGCATGTCCATGCGCTGCGGCGGGCATACCGCCGCCAGCCTGTGGGCGCAGTTGCAACGCACGCATCTGGCGGCGATTGAAGACCGCGTGCATCCCCGCCTCGCGCTGCCGATCCAGCGTCTGCGGCAAGACCTGGCAGTCGAGCCACCGGCCTTGCTCAAAGGCTATTTGCGCGTGGGCGCCAAGGTGTGCGGCGCGCCCGCCTGGGACCCGGACTTCGGCGTGGCCGATTTCCCGCTGCTGATGCGCCTGAGCCAGGTCAATCCGCGCTACGCCCGGCACTTTCTCGGGGTCTGAACGGGCAGCGTCCCAGTCTGGTTGCGCGCAGCGAGGATCGAACCGCGGCCTGGAAGAAAGACTGATGCGTTGTAAGATGCGCGCCTTTGCGGACGCGCTGCGGCCCACTCCAGCCCCGGAGCGCGGGATGCAGGACAACGGCGGCAACCGCGGCAACCAGCGACGCTGTTCATGTCCCAAACCCTTACCCAACGCAGTCTGCAAGCCGTCTGGAACCCATGCACGCAGATGCAGCGTGCAGCGCATGTTCCGCCTCTGGCAATGGTGCGCGGCGAAGGTCCATGGTTGTTCGATGAGGCTGGACGCCGCTATTTCGACACCAGCAGTTCCTGGTGGGTCAATCTGTTTGGCCACGCCGATGCAGGCATCAACGCGGCGCTCAAAGATCAACTCGACCGTCTGCCGCATGTCATGCTGGCCGGCTGCACCCACCCCCCGGCCATTGAACTGGCCGAGCGCCTGTCCGGCCTGACAGGTCAGATTCTGGGGCATTGTTTTTTCGGCAGCGACGGCGCTTCAGCGGTGGAAATCGCACTCAAGATGAGCGTGCATTACTGGCGCAACACCGGGCGGATGGACAAGAACGAATTCGTCTGCCTGCGCCAGAGCTACCACGGCGAAACCCTGGGGGCGCTGGCGGTCACGGATGTGGCTCTGTTCCGTGACGCCTACGATCCGCTGCTGATGCGCGCGCATCAGGTCATGTCGCCCGACGCGCGGCAGGCTCAACCGGGCGAAACCTCCGCAGACGTAGCGCGCCGGGCTGTGGCCGATCTGCGCGCCCTGTTCGAGGTGCGTGCCGACCATATCGCCGCGCTCATTCTGGAGCCCCTGGTGCAGGCCGCCACCGGCATGGCGTTCTACGACCCGATCTACCTGCGCGAAGCACGCGCCCTGTGCGATGCCTATGCGGTGCTGCTCATCGCCGACGAGATTGCCGTGGGCTATGGCCGCACGGGGACGTTTTTCGCCTTCGAGCAGGCCACCCTTGCAGAACAGACGCCGATCTGGCCCGATCTGCTGTGTCTGTCCAAGGGCATCAGCGGCGGCTATCTGCCCCTGTCCGTGGTGTTGTGCCGCGACGCGATCTACACCGCTTTTCTTGACGACGACGTCGCGCGCGGCTTTTTGCACTCCCACTCCTACAGCGGCAACGCGCTGGCCTGCCGCGCGGCGCTCGCGGTGCTCGACCGCTTCCGCGACCACGCCGTGCTGCAGGCCAACCAGCAGCAGGCGCCGACATTGACAGAAGCCCTGGCCCCGCTACGCGACGACCCGCGCTTGGCGCATGTTCGCCACATCGGCATGATCTGGGCGTTTGACGTGCACGAGACGTTTGCCGGTCCGCGCTTTGCCGAGCGGTTTCATCTTGCGGGCCGGGCGCGCGAACTGCTCATCCGTCCCATTGGCCGCACGGTCTATCTCATGCCGCCCTATGTCCTGAATGCCGCCCTGTCCAACTGGCTGGCCGCGCAGGTCCGCGCGACCCTGGACGATGTGCTTCAACAGGCAAATCCCGGTGCTCATCGACCATCTGAACCAGCAATTGCTTGAGCGCACGGCAAGGGGGCTGCAACGCCAGAGGCGCACGGCCGTGACCGCCTGCGCGCCGCGGCAGCAGGTCCGTGGCGGGTCGCACGCGGCGGGCGCGCAGCCGCGGAATTTGCTCGGCTTCTGCAGTAACGACTATCTCGGTCTGGCCAATCATCCGGCGCTGATCGAGGCGATTGCCGAAGGCGCGCGCCTCTACGGCGCGGGCAGCGGCGCCTCGCATCTGGTCAGCGGACATTCGCAGGCGCACGATGCGCTGGAAAATTTGCTGGCGGAGTGGATGAGTCCCGCCATTCCGCAGGCCCGCGCGCTGACCTTCAGTACCGGTTATATGGCCAATCTGGCGCTGCTCACCGCGCTGGGGGATGCGCAGGCCACCATTTTTTCCGACAAGCTCAATCACGCCTCGCTGATCGATGGCGCCATGATGGCCAAAGCGCAGGTGCAGCGCTATCCCCACGGCGACCTTGTCGCGCTGGAGAGGCAACTGCTGGCCTGCCCCACCCCGCTGCGCCTGATCGTCACCGACGCGGTGTTCAGCATGGATGGCGACCGGGCCGATCTGCCCGCCCTGCTGGCCCTCGCCGAGCGATACGACGCCTGGCTGATCCTCGATGATGCACATGGCTTCGGCGTGCTCGGCCCGCAGGGCCAGGGCAGCCTGGCGCATGTGGAACTGCGCAGCGAGCGCTTCATTCTGATGGGCACGCTGGGCAAGGCGGCGGGCATTGCCGGGGCCTTCGTCGCGGCGCACCCCGTGATCATCGACTGGCTGATGCAGACCGCGCGCAGCGCGGTGTTCACCACCGCCGCCCCGCCCGCACTCGCCCATGCCCTGCTGACCAGCCTGCACATCATCGCCAGCGAAGAGGGCGCGCGGCGTCGCGCCGTACTGCAAGAACACATTGGCCTGTTGCGCAGTGGTCTGCAGGCCTTGATCGATCAATACCCCGGTCTGGGCTGGCGCCTGGGCGCGTCCGACACGCCCATCCAGGCCCTCATCATCGGTGACAACGCACAGTCGCTGGCCTTGTCCAACGCGCTGGACGCGCAGGGTTTGTGGATTCCCGCCATCCGGCCGCCGACCGTGCCGGCAGGCACGTCCCGCCTGCGCATCACCCTCAGTGCCGCACACACTGCCGACGACATCCACCACCTGCTTGCCGCATTGCACGGCATTGCACGAGACCCCAGAGGGTGTGAATGAACCGGCGTGGCCGAGCAGCGCGTCCAAACGCCCCCGGTCAAGGCGCAAAGCACAGCCGTGCCCGTCGGCACGGCGCGCATTTGCAACGCCGAGCGGGGGCGTTTGGGCGCGAGGAGCGGACATGGCGGATTTGTTCACACCCTCTCGCATGAGCCAGCCGATCGCGCCTCATGGATGCTTCGTCACCGGCACCGATACCGAAGTAGGCAAGACCCGCATCAGCGCGGCGCTGCTGCACTGGTGCGTCAACCAGGGCTGGCGCAGCGCTGGATTCAAGCCGGTTGCCGCCGGTCTGGAGCAGGCGGACGGCCGGTGGATCAATGCCGACGTGCAGGCGCTGCGCCAGGCGGGGTCGGCGCCGCTCACCGATGCCGAAGTCGGCCCCTGCCAGTTCAAGGCCGCCTGTGCCCCGCATCTCGCCGCCGCGATGGAAGGCCGGGTCATCGACTTCGACAGCCTGCTGGGCGCCGCACGGCAACTGGCGCTGCGGTCCGATGCCCTGGTCGTCGAAGGCGTGGGCGGATTCGTCGTCCCCCTGGGTGCAGACAAGGACACGGCCGATCTGGCGCAGGCACTCGGCCTGCCTGTGGTCCTCGTCGTCGGCCTGCGTCTGGGGTGCATCAACCATGCTCTGCTCACTGCCGAAAGCGTGCGGGCGCGCGGCCTGCGGCTGGCCGGCTGGGTAGGCAATACCGTCGATCCGGACATGCCCTGGGTGGACGGCAACCTCGCCACCCTGCGCGACTTGCTGATGGCGCGGCACGGCGCAGTCAGTCTCGGCTGGGTTCCCCGCCTGCTCGACCCCAGCCCGCAGAGCATTCTCTCCCACCTCGACCCGGCGGCTCTGCGCCAGGTTTTCGACCGATGATGGCATTACTGAAGCGGCCGCTGGTCGATGCCGCGTTTCTCGCTGACCCCTACCCGACCTACCGCGCACTGCGCGAGGCCGGGCCGCTGCACTGGAGCGACGAATTCTTCGGCGGCGCCTGGCTGTTGACCCGGCATGCCGACATTGAGGCCGTACTGCGCGACCCGCGCTACTCCGCCCAGCGCACCGGCGGCTGGCTCAACGACGTGGAGGCCGAGCGCGGCGAACTCGCCCGATTTCAGCGCCTGTTTTCCCGCGCCCTGCTGTTTCTCGACGCACCTGAGCACGGCCGTGTGCGCGGGCTGATGCAGGCCGCGTTTCGCCCTGAGGCCGTGGCGCGCCTGCGGCCACGCATTGCGCAAATCGCCAGCGCCCTGCTCGACGCCATCGACCCGGGTGAACCGTTCGATGTCATGGCGCAACTCGCACGCCCGCTGCCGGTGCAGGCCATCGCCCTGGTGCTGGGCATCGACCCAAGCGAGAGCGCCGAACTCATGCGCTGGTCGGACGATCTGGCCGCCTTCATCGGCGCCCCGCAGCCCACGCGCACGCTGGCGCTGCGCACCCAGCGCAGCGTGCTGGCCATGACCGACTATTTTCAGCAGCAGTTGCGTCGGTCGCACGACACCCACCCTGACGGCCTGCTCACCGAGCTGCGCCAGGCGCGCGAGCGGGGTGCGCTCAAGGATGACGCGGAACTCCTGGCGCAATGCGCCATGCTGCTGTTCGCCGGGCATGAAACCACCCGCAATCTGTTGGGAAACGGCCTGTACGCCTTGCTCACGCATCCCGAGCAATGGCAATGCTTGCTGGAAGATCCGGGCCGCGCCTCAGGCGCAGTGCGCGAACTGCTGCGTTACGACAGCCCGGTGCAATACAGCGGACGACGGGTGGCAACCGCGCTGACATTGCACGGGCAGCGGCTGGAGCGCGGCGATCTGGTCTTGCCGCTGATCGGCTCTGCCAACCGCGACCCGGCGCGCCACGCCCGGCCCGAACAACTCGACATCCTGCGGCCCGACCCGGGCGCGCTGGCCTTCGGCTCCGGCGCGCATGCCTGCTTGGGCGCCGCGCTCACGCGGATGGAAGCTGAAGTGGTGTTGCGACACCTGCTCGCGCGGTGGCCCCGGATGCGGGTGGCGCAGGCGACGCCGCGCTGGATGGCGAACCCAGCCTATCGCGGCTTGCAATCCTTGATGCTCCAGACGCACTGAAGCGACTCACTCCCGCGCCCCCACCATATCCTGCGGCCGCACCCAGCGGTCGTAATCCTCTGCACTGACAAGGCCAGAGGCCAGCGCAGCCTCGCGCAGGGTGCTGCCGCTGTGATGCGCGGACTTGGCGATGGCGGCGGCCTGGTCATAGCCGATATGCGGCGACAGCGCGGTCACCAGCATCAGCGAGCGCTGCATCAACTCGGCAATGCGGGCGCGGTCGGGCTCGATCCCGCGTGCCAGATGATGCTCGAAGCTCGCCATCGCGTCGCCGAGCAGCCGCAGGCTTTGGAGCACGTTGTGCGCGATCAGCGGCTTGAACACATTGAGCTCGAAATTGCCCGAAGCGCCGCCGATATTGATCGCCACATCATTGCCGAACACCTGCGCGCACACCATGGTCAGCGCCTCACATTGCGTCGGGTTGACCTTGCCCGGCATGATGGAACTGCCGGGCTCGTTCTCGGGGATACGGATCTCGCTCAGGCCGCTGCGCGGGCCGGACGCCAGCCAGCGGATGTCGTTGGCGATTTTCATCAGCGCGCTGGCCAGGGTCTTGAGCGCGCCGTGCAGGAAGACCAGCGCCTCGTGCCCCGCCAGCGCAGCAAACTTGTTGTCGGCGCTGCTGAATGGCAGCCCGGTCTGGCGCGACAGCTCGGCGGCCACGCGCGCACCGAACGACGGCGGCGTGTTCAGCCCGGTGCCCACCGCGGTGCCGCCCGCCGCCAGCGCATACACCGGGTTGAGCGCGGCGTCGATGGCGCGGCGGCACAGATCGAGCTGCGCAACATAACCCGAGAACTCCTGCCCCAGTGTGAGTGGCGTGGCATCCTGCAAATGGGTGCGGCCGATCTTCACGATGTCTGCGAACGCATCCGCTTTGCTCTGCAGGGTGGTGCGCAGCATAATCAGCGCTGGCAGCAGGTTCTGCGTGGTCTGCGCGGCGGCGGCCACATGCATGGCCGTGGGGAAGATGTCGTTGGACGACTGCCCCATGTTGACCTGATCGTTTGGATGCACGCTGCGCGCCAGACCGACGCCTGCGCCCAGCAGTACCGAGGCGCGGTTGGCCAGCACCTCGTTCATGTTCATATTGGTTTGGGTGCCCGAGCCAGTCTGCCAGACCGCCAGCGGAAACTCGTCGGGATAACGCCCGGCGATCACTTCATCCGCTGACTCGATGATGGCCTGCGCAGTGCGCAGATCGAGCTTGCCGAGATCGACATTGGCCGCCGCGCAGGCGCGCTTGACCAGGGCCAGCGCCCGAATGAATTCGCGCGGCATCTGCTCGGTGGAAATGGCGAAATGCTGCAGCGAGCGCTGGGTTTGCGCGCCCCACAGATGCGCTTCGGAGACCTCGATGGGGCCGAAGGAATCGGTTTCGATCCGCATGCCCTCGGCGGGCTCGATCAATGGCTTGGGGGCATTGCCGACGTGACTCATGGCGCATCTCCTGGTGGTTTTTTGTTGTTGTAGTCCTTGCACACGAACATTGCCACCGCCGCAGTTGTGACCGCATCATTCAGCCATATCGCTGGGGTAAAGTTTGGTCATCTGACTTGCGATTCGAAACGGATGTCAGCTTGACCCAGCGCGTGGCGAACTCCTAGACTGCATAGCAACAACTAAGGCGATGGAGTTCGCCAAAACCGCGCGGGGCTGCCCCAAGCTGATGACTCCTACCTGCTGCAAGCGGCTTGTGCTGCTTGCGTTTCACGACAGGGAGGAGCCATGCGCGGTGATGTGATCTTGCAGCAGGTGTGCCAAGTGCTGGCCATTGTGCTGCTTTCGCCCTTGCTGCACGGCTTCATCGTCACGATGGAAGAAAAGATGCAGCGCGGCAGGGGCCCAGCCTCTTTCAGCCCTGCCGCGATCTGTTCAAGTGGTTCCGCAAGGAGATCGTGGTGCCGCAGACGGCTTCGTGGGTTTTCTGGGCGGCGCCCATCGTGGCGTTCTCGGCCATGCTCACGGTGCCGCTCCTCATCCCGGTGCTGACCAATGACCCGCTGCCGCTGTCCGACATGGGCGACATCCCCGGCGGCTTCGCCATTTCTCAACGTGCTGACCATTTCCTGGGGCTTGTCCATCCAGTGCACGGCGCTGGGCATTCTGGGCGCCGCTGTCGCGCTGCGGGCTGCGGGCGTTCTACAACTTCATCTCTCGTCCGCAAAATGCCGTGGCGCGGCAGTTCCCGGGCAAGGCCTATTTCCTGAAAGAATTGCAGTCCGACTATTCACAGGCGCCGCTGTTCGGCCCCCTGCTGTTCACAACCCGGTTTGGCTGGCGCGCAAATTGCGCTTCCTGCAGAACGCGCTGATGAACGCCTATCTGGCCTCTATCGGCGTGTTGTTGCTGGTGATTTTTGGCTTGGTGCTGGTGTGGACGCCAGGCTGAGCTTGGCTTTTACCTCGTTGCTTGGGCTGCGTCTCACGGCGCGGCAGTTCTTTCCCTTCCAACCTTTTTTTGGATGTCCCCCATGACTTACGTCTTCATCGCCCTCTTCGCCATCATCGGCGCGTTCGCGCGCTACGGCCAGAGCATCGTCGTTCAGGGCATGCTGGGACGCTCGTTCCCTTTTGCCACGCTGTCGATCAACGTACTAGGCTCCTTCCTGATGGGCTTTCTGTTTTTCGAAACGCTTGAACGCATCAACCTCAGCCCTGAGCTGCGCACCGGCATCCTCACCGGCGGTCTTGGCGCCTACACAACGTTCTCCACCTTCTCGCTGGAATCGCTCAATCTGATCGAGAACGGCGAGATGGTGAAGGCCGGGTTGTACATCGGCGCCTCGGTTGTGCTGTCTGTTGCAGCGGCCATGTTTGGCGCCTATCTGTCACGCAATATGGGAGTCTCAGCATGAGCGCCAAATCCGTCACCATGGTTCGCGTCTATATCAAAGAGGGCGACAAGGACACCGATCATCACAATCTGATGCGCGCGATCTTCAAACTGCTGCACGAACAGTACAAAGTGCACGGCGTCACCGTGTTTCGCGGCGTGGCCGGCTTCGGCAGCAAGGGCGAAGTGCATGCCGACGACCTGCTGCGGCTGAACGTGCATCTGCCGCTGGTGCTGGAGTTTTTCGACGAGCCCGACGTGGTGGAGGCCGTGCTGCCGCGCATCCAGGACATGGTGCCGCCAGGCCACATCGTCTACTGGTCGGCGCAGTGCGGCTGCAACTGAGCGCCCCCAGGGCCGGGCACTCCCCACCCCATCCCTCCCCACAAGCGGGGAGGGAGTGATCTCACCTCCCCCACGGCGTGGGGAGGGCGGGGGTCAAGGAAACTTGGGGCGGCCCGGCGTTTCCTTGAGAGCGCCCCCAGACCTGCCGCGTTCGCGTCAGCCCCACCGAGGGGGATGAGAAAACTTGGGGCGGCCCGACGTTTTCCCATGAGAGGGTGTGAACAAATCCGCCATGCCCGCTGATCACACACTCTGAGCCCACCCCGAAACTTCAGGCGGCTTTGCGGTTTGCGGCTGGGCGCCCTGCTCCTTGTCCGCGTATTGATAGGCCCGGGTGAAGGGATAGTCGGATTGCCGCGCGCGCAGCACGCGGTCGCAATCGACCCGCTCTTCCACCACGCCACTGGGCCGGCTGCCAAGAATCTGAAACAGCGAAATCCACCCTTGCTCAAAGCCCATGGCGGAACCTGCGAGATACAGGCGGTAGGCGCGCAGGGTCTTTTCGGCGTTGTCGCCCAGCACGCGGCGGGCCTCGTCGAGATGGCCTTCGAGCGCGTCCACCCAGTACCACAGGGTTTTGGCGTAATGCGGGCGCAGGCACTCCAAATCCAGCGGCTCCAGGCCGCCGCGGGTCATGGTTTCGGCCATCACGCTCACATGCACCAATTGCCCGCCGGGGAAGATGTATTTCTCGATGAAGTCGCCCATGCCGCCGGCGAGCTGGCTGTTGTCCACCCCGCCGGCGGTGATGCCGTGGTTCATCACCAGCCCGCCGGGCTGGAGCAGGCGGCGGATCTTGCTGAAGTAGACCGGCAGATTGGGGCGTCCGACGTGTTCGCACATGCCCACGGAGGCCACCTTGTCAAAGGGCTGCGATTCGTCCACATCGCGGTAGTCCTGCAGCAGCATGCGCATCCGGCCCTGCAGTCCCTTCTCGACAATCAGCTTGTTGACGTGGGCGTACTGGTTCTTGGACAAGGTGATGCCGGTGGCGTTGACGCCATAGTGCTCTGCCGCCCACAACAGCAGCCCGCCCCAGCCAGCGCCGATGTCGATGAAGCGCTCGCCCGGCTTGAGCATGAGCTTTCTGCAGATGTGATCGAGCTTGGCTTCCTGCGCCTGCGCCAGGGTCATCGACGGTTCAGAAAAGTAAGCGCAGGAATACACCCGGCGCGGGTCGAGCCACAATGCATAGAAGTCATCTGACACGTCGTAGTGGCTCTGAATCTGCGCCGCGTCTTTCTCGCGGCTGTGGTGGTTGTGCTCCCACAGGGTGCGGCGCAAGCCGTGCCACATCCGCGCGGTGGCGGCCGAAGGCTCGTTGCGCGGATCGTCGTCGAGCAGCACCGGGGCGATGCGCATCAGGTCGCGCAGATTGCCCAGAATGTCCACCATCCCTTCCACATAATCCTCGGCCAGCTTGCCAATCTGCCCAGTGGTGAGATGCCACAGCACGCGCTTGTCGCGCAGGCGCATTTCCACCTTGGCATTGCTCGGGCCGACGCGCTGGCCGCCCGGCAGCACCACGCTGCACGGAAGGGGAAGATGCGACAGGCGCTCATCGACCTGGCCAAGAATTGACGACATCATGGAAGACATTCCGTTCTCCTTTCAGATGGTGGCAAGCACGAACAGGCGCACCTGCAGACACAGGCGCCGGGAAGATTTGGGCTGGATGCCATTTTTCGCAGCAGAACCCGCTGGGCTGGCGCCCGGTCTTGCACTTGCGGCAAGACATCACTGATCAATGGGGATGTGGACATCCGCGACTCCTCCCTGACGGCGCCGCCCGCTGCACGGGCAGCGGGCCAACCTGAATATAGGTAGGAGTCATCAGCCTGGGGGGCGAAAACCCCTATGAAGGCAATTGGACGGCGAACTCCATCGCCGTTTGCCCGTATGAATTTAGGCCATGAACTGCGCAGGGTCAATGTCCGGAGCGCTCAAGGTTACGTCGAAATGCAATCGCTCCCAACCGCGCGATCCATTCAATACTTCTGCCGCGCCGGTATCACGCCGCGCACTCCACCCAGGGGTTCGGCCACGTCGCCGGCGTAGCGCGGGATGAGGTGCAGATGCACATGGAAGACGCTCTGTCCGGCCGCGCCCCCGCAGTTCACGCCCAGATTGAAACCATCCGGCCGGTGCTCCCGCAGCAGCAGATCGCGGCCCGTTGCGGCCAGCTCGAGCAACGCCTGCTGTTCTTGCGGGGTGCAATCAAACCAGTCGGCCACATGCCGAAAAGGAATGAGCAGCAGATGCCCCGGGTTGACCGGGCTGCGGTCGTACACCGCAAAGCCAAGTTCGTTGCGCAGCACCCAAGGCATCTCCTGGCAGAACGGACATTGCGGATCGGCGCCCGGTCTCATGTCAGTTCCGCACGGCCGTTCCGATGGAACTGACACCCCCTACGGGGAACGGGCATCGCGCGTCAGGGGGGCGTTTCATGCCAAGCCTCTCAAATGCGAGGTGTCGTTGACGCGTTGCAGCGCGACCTTGCCTTGTGCATCCACGCTGAACAGGTTGAGGCAGCAAGGTTTCTGCGTGATGCGCCAGTAGCCGGAAAGCGGCAGATCGAGCGCGTGCAGCAGCAGCGCGCGGTTGACGCTGTCGTGTCCGACCAGCACCACGGCGTGGTCGGCATGCCGCTGCAACAGCGCCCGCAGTCCGTCGGCGATGCGTAGCGCCAAATCCTGCAGCGACTCGCCCCCCGGAAAACGCACCCACTGCGGCGCGCTCTTCCATAGGGCGTAAGTCTGCGGATGCGCCGCCTTCACCTCCGCGTGCGTCTTCCACTGCCACGCGCCGTAGTCGAGGTCGTTCACCCCTTCGAGCACCTGCGCGCTCAGGCCGCAGGCCGCGGCAATCTCGGCGCCGGTTTCGCGGCAACGCCCCATCGGGCTGGTATAGACCGCTTGCGGGGAGAACTCGGCGGCAATGCGCTGCGCCACGGCCTTGGCCTGCTGGCGACCGAGTGCGGTCAGCTCCAGTTCCATGCGGCCGCGAAAGCGCTCGGGATGAATGCCTTCGACTTCGCCGTGCCGCGTCAGGATGATTTGCACCACATGTTCCTTGTCTTGTTTGTCCCGGTCATGCTTCCTCAGCGCTACCCTTCGCAAACATTACGCGGCAGTCATGAAACGATCAAGACGGACTTTGTAACGTAACGTTCCAGTTCAACCGCGCCCATTCAGCAGCCTCTTGCCGCAGGCTGTATTCGGTCAGCGGATTGGCCTTGAGCCAGGGCTCGGGCGCCACGATGTCCAGCGCGGGACGCGCCCCCGGCAGGCTGACGCCAGTGGCCTGGTAGCGCAGCCGCAGGCCGTCCAGGTCGACAGCGGTGCGGTTGCGCGCCAGGATGACCGCCAGCCGCAGCGCCATCACGGCGTCGAGGTCCAGGCTCTCCAGATCGGTGGCGCTCAGCTTTTTGAGCTTGCCAGTGTGCGCGAGCACCAGTTGCGCCAACGCGGCCTGCTCGCCGCGCGAGAAGCCCGGCATGTCGGCATTGGCGGCGATATAGGCCGAGTGCTTGTGATAGGCGCTGTGCGAGATGGACAGGCCGATCTCGTGCAGCTGCCCGGCCCAGCGCAGCAGGCGCTGCTCGGCCTCGGTCGCATCGGGCCGCATGTGGGCGTAGAGGCGCTGCGCCAGATCGCTGACGCGCTGCGCCTGCTGCGGATCGGCGCCGTAGCGCTGGATGAACTGCAGCGCGGTGACCTCGCGCATATCCTGCGACTGCTCGCGACCGAGCAGGTCGTACAGCACACCCAGGCGCAGCGCGGCGTCGGTCACTTCCATGGACTGAATGCCCAATTCCTCAAACACTCCGAGCATGATGGCCAGCCCCCCAGCGGCCACCGGCACGCGGTCTGGCTTGAGGCCTTCCATCTTGAGCTTGTTGAGATTGCCGGCCCGCACGAAAGCGCGCCGCAGCTCGCGCAGGCCTTGCAGCGTGATGTCGCCCGGCTGGTCGGGCGGGTTGAGGCGGCTGCCGCCGATCATGTCGGCCAGCGCGCGCGCCGTGCCGCTGGAGCCCACTGCGTGGTTCCAACCGTTGCGCTTGAAGTCGGCAGCGATGATCTGGATTTCTTTGCGCGCGGCAATCTCGGCGGCGCGCATCGTGGTTTCATCCACCTGATTGCCGGGAAAAAAGCGCTGGCTCATCGACACGCAGCCGATGTAGAGCGACTCCATCAAGCCCGGCTCATACCCCTGGCCGATGATGAATTCCGTGGAGCCGCCGCCAATATCGACCACCAGCCGCTTGCCTTGCACCACCGAGACAGAATGCGCCGCACCGATATAAACCAACCGCGCCTCCTCCCGGCCCGCAATGACCTCGATGGGAAAGCCCAGCGCCTGCTGCGCCCGCTGCAAGAACTGCGGTGCGTTCTTGGCCACGCGCACGGTGTTGGTGGCCACGGCGCGCACCCGGTCCGGGTGAAACTGCCGCAGCCGCTCGCCAAAACGCTGCAGGGTTTGCAGCGCGATCTGCTGCGACGCCTCCGAGAGATATTTCTTGTCGTCCAGCCCGGCGGCAAGGCGCACCGCCTCGCGCAGAGAGTCGATGGGATAGACCTGCACCCCGGCGGCACTGTCCTGCGCCCTGCCGATCAGCATGCGAAAACTATTCGATCCCAGATCGACTGCGGCGAGATGTTGATTCAACAGAGTGGGCATAGAGAGATTGAACGTCAGTTTGATGACATAAATTTGAAAGTTGTCATCAAGATTTCATCGCAAGCCTGCATTCTCGCTCGGATTGCCGCCAGCACTGGCAAAATGACAGTTGCTTCCCGCCCGAACCCTTCATGACCCATCCTGACTCCCCTCCCCGCCTGCTCAACCGTGAACTGGGCACTCTCGAATTCAATCGCCGCGTGCTGTTCCAGGCGCTCGACGACACCAATCCCCTGCTCGAACGTCTGCGCTTTCTCAGCATCGTGTCGAGCAATATGGACGAGTTTTTCGAAACCCGGGTGGCCACGCTGCAGGACATGCTCGAAGCCGACCCCAACTCGCGCACCCCCGACGGCATGCTGGTGCGCGACGCGCTGACCGAGATTTCCGAGCGCGCCCACGCCCTGATCGCCGACCAGTACCGCGTGCTGCAACAGGCCGTGTTGCCCGCGCTGGACGCGCAAGGCATCCGCCTCTACCGTCTGTCCGACTGGAACGATGCCCAGCGCGCCTGGGCGCAGCATTATTTCGAGGCCGAAGTCTCCCCGTTGCTCACGCCCATCGGCCTCGATCCGGCGCACCCGTTTCCGCGCGTCATCAACAAGAATCTGGTGTTCGCGGTGCAGCTCAATGGCACCGACGCCTTTGGCCGCAATATCGAACTCGGCGTGGTGCAAACGCCGCGCACCCTGCCGCGCATCGTCCCCATGCCGCCAGAGCTGTGCGACGCCCGCTATGGCTTCATGTTGCTGTCCTCCTGCATGCAGGCTTTCGCCGAGCAGCTCTTCCCGGGGCTTGAAGTCCGCGGGGTGCATCAGTTCCGCGTCACCCGCAACAGCGAGTTGTTCATCGATGATGACGACATCACCAACCTGCGCGCCGCGCTGCAGGGTGAACTGCGCGCCCGGCACTTTGGCGACGCGGTGCGGCTGGAAGTGGCGGCAGACTGCCCGCACGCGGTCATCGACCGGCTGCTGCGCGAGAACAATATCGTGCCGCAAGACTGCTACCGCGTGGACGGCCCGGTGAACCTGGTGCGACTGCAGGAAATTCTGGAGTCCGTGAACGAGCCGCAGCTCCTGTTTCCCTCCTACCTGCCCGCCCTGCCCGCCAACTGGCCGGGCGTCGATGCCGAAATTTTTGACCGCATCCGCGCGCGCGATCTGCTGCTGCATCACCCCTACGATTCCTTCGCCCCGGTGGTCGATCTGGTGCGCACGGCGGCGCGCGACCCTGCTGTCGTCGCCATCAAGCAAACCATCTACCGTACCGGCGGCAATTCCGAGCTGATGGACGCCCTCATCGAAGCCGCGCGCAACGGCAAGGAAGTGACCGTGGTGCTCGAACTCATGGCGCGGCTGGATGAAGAGACCAATATCAACTGGTCCTCGCGCCTCGAAGCCGCGGGCGCGCATGTGGTGTTCGGCGTGGTGGGCTTCAAATGCCATGCCAAGATGCTGCTGATCGTGCGCCGTGAAGTCCGGGAGGACAACGGCCGCAAGATGCTGCGCATGTATGCGCACCTGGGCACCGGCAACTATCACGCCCGGACTGCACGGCTTTACACCGACTTCGGCCTGATGACCGCCAACCCCGAAATCTGCGAGGACGCGCGCCGCGTGTTCCTGCAGATCACCGGCTCCAGCCAGGCGCAGGAACTCAAGCGCCTGTGGCAATCGCCATTCACCCTGCACGCCAACGTGCTGGGCGCCATTGCACGCGAGGCCGACCATGCGCGCAACGGCAAGCCCGCGCGGGTTTGGGCGCGGGTCAATGCGCTGCTCGAACCCACGGTGATCGAGGCGCTTTACGCTGCGTCGCAAGCCGGGGTGGAGGTTCGCCTGCTGGTGCGCGGCGCCTGCATGCTGCGCCCCGGCGTGGAAGGCTTGTCCGACAACATCCGCGTGCGTTCAACCATCGGCCGCTTTCTGGAGCACTCGCGGGTGTTCTATTTCCACAATGGCGGCCAAGCCGAGGTCTATATCTCTTCGGCCGACTGGATGGAACGCAATCTGCTGCGCCGGGTCGAAATCGCCGTG
>JAQTVS010000311.1 GCA_028706735.1 Thiomonas sp. | reverse complement strand
CAGACCCGCATGGCCTGCCTGCCTATAATCGCATGCTTTGTCGCACCGCGGGTGTAGTTCAATGGCAGAACGGCAGCTTCCCAAGCTGCATACGAGGGTTCGATTCCCTTCACCCGCTCCAAAAAACCTCCGACCATGCTTCGGGGACGATCAAACGCCCATAAGAAACCCAATGCTTATGGGCCTTTTTTTTGGCCGTTGATCGCTTGCGCGCACAGGCCGAACTCCCGCAGGGCAAGGGGGAAATTGCGATTCCTGTGTCCCGGCCGGGTCAATTTGAACAGGGTGAAGCGTTGCAGGGCGTTGAGTTCTGACCAGGCACGCGGGCCATCAAGCCGCAGTGCCTTATCCAAAGCGTTTTGACGCACGCGATCGGGCAGACGCAAGCGGTTCCATTCCATTTCCTCCTGGCTTGCAGGCATTCTGACCAGCCGGGCCTTGGCCTGATGGACGATGGCCTGCACGAGCAGGCGCCGATAGCGTCTTTTTCCTCCAAGTGGATCGACGTCCTCGGTGATGAGCCTTTTGCGCGTTGCCTGATCGAGGCGTTGCCAGTCTTGCAGCGAGAGTTTGATCCGGCACTCATCAAGCTTGTAGCGCACGATCATGGGCATGCAGCACAAGGTCTTTGCGTAGTCTGATTCAAAGTTGAACAGCAGCGAACTGACCTCTGCAATTGGGGGCATGATGCCGATCTGCGCCGAAATGGACTGGCGCACCGCGCCGCCGAGATCTGCGATATTCATAGGGCATGAGGCAGAGCACTCGCCTGGCCATCATCGGTGGAAGCGTCGGCATAGGGGCCCGTGCCGCTATGGGCCGATTCGGAGGACGGAATGAAGCGCCCGGTGAACACATCGAACACATGCACCTGACCCTCTTCGATCACATAGTGCCAACCGTGCAGGCTGAGGGTGTGTTGCTCGACGCGCCGACGCACCATGGGGTGGTCCATCAAGCGTTCGAGCTGCAAAACGACTGCCCGCTGTTCTGTGCGGCGCAGTACCTCGGCCCCAGGGTCGGCGACGGGCAACATGGCCTCTTTCCCCAACCCCAGTGAGCTTCAGCCGGTGCGTCTCCGTACAGCGCGCGGATGGCGCCGCAGTGGCTGTGGCCACAGACCACGATGCGCTGCACGCTCAGACTGAGGACGGCAAACTCGATGGCCGCCGCCGCGCCGTGGTAGCCGGCGCTGCCGTCGAACGGCGGCACAAAGCCGCCGACATTGCGCACGAGAAAGAGTTCTCCCGGCCCCGCGCCGTTGAGCAGATAAGGCGCCACGCGCGAATCCGAGCAACCGATGAACAGCGTGGTTGGATGCTGCCCATCGTTCACTAGCGACTGAAAGGTCTCCTGGCAAGCGGGAAAGGCGTCGGTGTGAAAGTGTTGCAGGCGAGAGAGCAGTTCATCAGGCATGACTGTTCTCGCAGTTCAACACAGAGACGAACAGGGCCGGGTCGGGCCGTGGGCGGACGTATTTGCCCCGGTCTGCTGTGCCAATCGCGACGAAGCACACCGCCAACTCGTTTTCATGCAACGAAAATAGTCGACGCAAGCCAGGGGTCTGCATGGCTTGGCCGCTGACCAGGCCGGAGCCAAAGCCATCGGCATGCGCGCTGAGCAGCAGGTTCTGAATCGCGCAGCCCAGAGAAATCAGCCGCTCCGCCAGGGGAATCTCGGGGTGGTCATCGGCTTCATTGCGCACTACAGCCAGGGCGACGAATGGCCCGCGATGCGCTTTTTCGCGCGCCTCCGCCAATTCCTTCTCGCTGGCACTGGCGTCGCGCTCCTTCAGAGCCTGGGCAAAGACTTCGCCAAGTGCGGCCCGGCTGTCTGCAGGCACGATGACAAATCGCCAGGGCAGGATCTGGCCATGATCCGGCGCCGCCGCTGCGGCCAGAAAATAGCGTTCGATCTGCACCGCATCCGGGCCGGGATTGAACAGGCGCCTGGGCGCGAGTTGCTGCCGCGTGTGGATCAGCGTGGCGGCGAGCTCGGCGTAAACCGGGCGTGCAGCGACGTCGGGCGCAGTGCGGTCCTGCAGCGAGATGACGGACTGTGCGGCGGACATGACGGGACTCCAGTCAGCGGCCTCAATTCTGCGGCGCAGGGCAGGAAACTGCGGGCGTGGCATCCGTCCCCTGCTGCGCATGCTGCTCCAGATCATCCGCATAGAGCTGCAGCGCCCTCACCAGCGATTGCTGTCGGAGCGTCTGCGCAATTTGCGCCTGCACCGCCTCGAAGGGTGGCAACTGGCCGTGGGCAATGCGGGCAATACGCACGATGTGCAGGCCGAAGCGGCTGCGCACAAGGCGCGGCAGCAGGCCCGGTTCACCATGTTCCATCAGGGACTGCCAGAACTCGGGCACGCATTGGTCGGCGGTGAGTTGGCCCAAGTTGCCGCCGATCTGGGCCGACGGACAGTTGGACAGGCCGCGCGCCATCTCGGCAAAGCCGCTGCTGTCGGCCATCAGGGCGTAGAGGGTGTCTTCGGCCTTGTGGCGCAGTGCGTCGATGGGGGTGGACGGCGTGACGGCAAACAGAATGTGGTCGGCCTCAACCATATCGCCCTGGCGCAGCGTGTCAGCGTGCTGCACGTAATAGCGCTCGCATTCAGCCACGCCCGGCTCCGGCGTTTGCACATCGTGCTGCAGCACCGCTTCGAGCAGGGCTTCATCGTCACCGGCCTGAATGCCGAGTTCGGCGGCGCGCTGGCGCAGGCGATCCAGCACGGCTTCGGCTTGCATTTCGGGTGCGGAAATTGGGGTGTCCATTCGAGTCTCCTCAGGTCTTAGCGCTTGCTGCGCACCAGTTGCCAGGGGCGCAGCAGATAGCCCACGGAAGCGAAACCGCTCCAGATATGCACCAGGCGGGTGAAGGGAAAGATCAGAAACAGGGTGAGGCCGAAGAAGATGTGCACTTTGAAAATCCAGGACGCATGTTCCATGTAGGCGGCTGCGGCGACGCCCTGAAAGGTGACGATGTGCTTGGCCCAGGACATGAGCGCGAGCATCTCCACGCCGTCGGTGTGCTGCGCCGACTCGAAAATGGTGGACAGGCCCAGTAGCAGGGTGGCCAGCAGCCAGAGCAGCGTCACCCAGTCCATGGGTTTGGTATTGGCGGCAATGCGCGGATCGCTGATGCGGCGCCAGATGAGCAACACCAGACCGATGAAAATCAGCACGCCCAGTGCGCCGCCGGTGACCATGGCGATGATCTGCTTGTCATGCGGCTCCAGCCCGAGCGCCTCAAAAAAGGCGAGCGGTGTGAGCAGGCCGAAAAGGTGGCCGAAGAACAGGCCGATGATGCCGATGTGAAACAGATTCGACCCCCAGCGCAGCGTGCCGGTGCGCAGCATCTGGCTCGATTCGCTGCGCCACCGATACTGGTCGCGGTCGAAGCGCACCAGACTGACGCCCAGAAAGATGGTGCCGGCGATGTAGGGATAGATGCCGAAGAAAAAGTCGTTCCAGTTCATGATGTCAGACTCCTGCGGAATGGGGTTGCGCAGCGCGCGGCATGAACTGCACGGTCTGCACGGAAGGCTTTGCATGTTGCGGACTGCAGGCGCCGAGAAAGTCCACCGGCTCCTCGGCCCACACCGCGTCGAGTCCGGCGGGGGTCCAGTCGGCGGGCAGGCCTTCGCGCTGGATGTCGCGCGGGCCGGGAGTGGGCGGCCGTGCCTCTTGTCCCGTCTGCTGTTCCACCAAGGCGCGCCAGTCGTTCACGCCGCAGAGGCGGCAAACGGCGGCCGTCACGGCCACCCAGGGGGAATCCCGACGGTCGAGCGCGACGGTGAGATGCGCCACCAGGAGCGCGACCTCTTCCAGCGCTTCA
>JAQTVS010000310.1 GCA_028706735.1 Thiomonas sp. | reverse complement strand
GCCTCGCTCGAACAGTCCATCGCCACGCTGCGCGGCAAGCTGAGCGTGCTGGGCTTTCACATCGAGGAGCGCTCCTGGCTCAATCCGGTGGAGGGCGTGTGGTCGGTGCATGTGCGCGATCACGACTGCGCGCTGCTGTTCTCCAACGGCAAGGGCGCTTCGGAGCTGGCGGCGCGGGCCAGCGCGCTGGGCGAGTTTGTCGAGCGCCTCTCCACCCATTATTTCTGGACGCATTTCTATCTGGGCGAGGCCATCGCGCACCGCGCGCATGTGCATGCGCCGAACGAGCGCTGGTTCCCGCTGGCAGGCGACGCCTGGCCCGAGGGCCTGCTCAACCCCGAATTGCGCGCCTTCTACAACCCGCACGACGCGGTGCCTGCCGCGCAGCTCGTTGACCTCAACTCCGGCAACGTGGCGCGGGGCATTTGCGCGCTGCCCTATCAGCGCCTGTCCGACGGCGCGACCGCCTACTTTCCGGTCAACCTCATCGGCAATCTGTATGTGAGCAACGGCATGTCGGCCGGCAACACGCTGATGGAAGCGCGCACCCAGGCGCTGTCCGAGATTTTCGAGCGCCATGTGAAGTTCCGCATCATTCGCGAAGCGCTGTGCCTGCCGGACGTGCCCGAGGCCGTGATTGCGCGCTACCCGCACATCGCAGCCGGCATTCGCGGCCTGCGCGAGGCGGGCTTCGGCATCTTGGTGAAAGACGCCTCGCTCGGCGGGCGCTACCCGGTGATGAATGTCACCCTGCTGCATCCCGGCGACCAGGGCTGCTTCGCCAGCTTTGGCGCGCACCCGCGCTTCGAGATTGCACTGGAGCGCGCCCTCACCGAGCTGCTGCAAGGCCGCGCGCTCGACGCGCTTGCCGGCTTTCCCGCCCCAGGCTTCGACCTCGCCGAGATTGCCGATCCTCAGAACCTGGAAATCCACTTCGTCGATTCCAGCGGCGTGCTGTCGTGGGAGTTTTTGCGCAGCACCCCCGAGTTCGACTTTGCCGACTGGAACTTCGGCGCCTCCACCGAAGAGGATTACCACTGGTCAATGGCCGCGCTGCACGCTGAAGGCCACCAGATTTACGTTGCCGACTTCACCCAGCTCGGAGTCTACGCCTGCCGCATCCTGGTGCCCGGGGCGAGCGAAATCTACCCGGTGGACGAACTGGAGTATGAGAACAACAGCGTCGGCATTACGCTGCGCGCCGACATCGCCCGCCTGCCCGAGTTGTCCGGGGACGAATGCGTTGCGCTCTATGACCAGATCGTCGAACTGGAGCTGGCCGACGAGCGCCCGGTGAGCGTGCTCATTGGTCTCGCCCCCGACCCCGACACCGCTTGGGCCGGGCTCAAGATCGGCGAACTCAAGCTGCTGCTGGCGCTGGCCAGCGGCGATGACGACGCCATTCTCGAAGGCTGCGCCTGGCTCGCGCAATATGGCCAGCGCAGCCCCGAGCGGCTCAAGGTGTTTCGCTGCATCGCCGACCTGCTCAGGCTGCAAGACGCCACACCCTACGCCCCCGCACTGCGCTTGCTCTATGGCGCCGACACCCTCGACCTCGCCCTGGCGCTGCTCAACCAGGAACAGCGCTTCTGGGGCCTGACCACCCTTGGCCCCAACTTCGAAGCCAGCGCCAACCACAGCACCTTGCTGGCGGCGTATCGCAAGGTGTGCGACTGAGCAGGCCTTGCGGTTGTCTGCGATGGCCGCAGATCAACACGTCGAAATGGGCGTGGCTTGCTGGGGCCAAAAGCCAGGCGTGGCCGATTGCGCTGCGGTCTTGATGCCCGGCTTCAGCCTCGCGTTGCCGAAGGACACAGCACCGGCGCACCCAGTTGCCGCCAGGCGCGGCGCAGTTGTGTGTCCGAGCTGAACCCCGCCATCTCGGCGGCACGGCCCACGCTGGCGCCGGCCTTGAGCGCGGCTTCTGCCGTGGTCAGGCGGATGCGGCGCAGATATTGCAGCGGCGCGATGCCCGCTTGTTCGGCGAAGACGCGGCTGAGGTGGCGCGGCGAAGTGCAGGCCACGCGGGCCATGTCGGCCACGCTCCAGGCGGCTTGCGGCCGCTGGCAGATGGCGTCTTGCACGCGGTGCAGGGCGGGATGCAGATGGCCGCGATGCGCCAGGAAGGGCGACAACTCCGGGTCCGCCGGGCCGCGGCGCAGCGCCACCACCATGGACTCGGCCACCTTCGCCGCCACCACCGGCTCGCAGACTCCCGCAATGCGATGCAGCATCAAATCGATGCCCGTGGTCACGCCGGCGCTGCTCCAGATGGCGCCGCTGCCGACAAACACGCGGTTGCTCAGCACATGGCAATCGGGCGCCGTGGCTTGCAGTTCGGCCAGAGCCAGGCTGCCTGGCAGCAGAGATGGTGTATTGGACGCGGCATTGTTCTTCTGAACAAGGCGACTCGCCTGCTTCCGAAGGACCAGAACCGATCAAATCAGGACATACAGATGAAGGCGGTTTGCAAGCGCGTGGCAGCCTCTTCGCCAAACTCAATCCAGCCGCTGTGATGACGCTTCGGCATGCCACGTCCCGGCCCTGGGGACAGGCCGAATCTGATGTCCGAATCCGGCCAGTTTTTCCCCGCCGATGGCCCTAAAGTGTGGTCATGCAACCCGACCCCGACCTCTGCTACGCCGCCTTGCTGGCGCGCGACCGCCGTTTCGACGGCTGGTTTTTTGTCGGCGTGTCGTCCACCGGCATTTACTGCCGGCCGGTTTGCGCGGTGCGCAGCCCCATGCGGCGCAACTGCCATTTTTTCAGCAACGCCGCGGCGGCCGAGAACGCCGGGTTCCGGCCCTGCCTGCGCTGCCGCCCCGAGCTGGCGCCAGGCCACGGCGTGCTCGACGTGTCGAGCCGGCTGGCGCAGGCCGCGGCCTTGCGCATCGAAGAGGGTTTCCTGAATCACGCCAGCATCCCGCAACTGGCGGCGCGCATCGGCGTCGGCGAGCGGCATTTGCGCCGCATTTTCGTGGCGGAGTTCGGCGTCTCGTTGCTCGACTATGCCCAGACGCAGCGCCTGCTGTTGGCCAAGCGCCTGCTGACCGAAACGCAGTTGCCGATCACGGCGGCAGCGCTCACGGCGGGCTTCGGCAGCGTGCGGCGTTTCAATGCTGTGTTTGTGCAGCACTACGGGCTGAACCCGCGCAGCCTGCGGCTGAAGGCTGGGGCCAGGCCTGCCGAGGAGCTGACTTTCGCACTGGCCTACCGCCCGCCGCTGGCGTGGGGCGCGTTGCTGGCCTTTCTGGCGCAGCGCCAGATTGACGGCGCCGAGAGCGTGGATGACACCAGCTATGCGCGCTGCATCGAACTGACGCACGGCGGGCGCGACTTCGCCGGCTGGCTGCGCATCACCCACGCACCGGCGCGCTGCGTTGTGAACCTCACCCTGCCTGCCGCGCTGGCTCCGGTGGTCGGGCCGGTTCTGGCGCGGGTGCGGCATCTGCTCGACCTCGGCGCCAACCCGCATGGGATCGATGCGCAACTGGGCGCTCTGGCTGCGGAGTGTCCCGGCCTGCGGGTTCCGGGCGCGTTCGATGGTTTCGAGATCGTGGTGCGCGCCATCGTCGGGCAGCAGATTTCCGTGGCCAACGCACGCGGGGTGCTGGCGCGCATGGCGCTGCGCTTCGGCGCCAGGGTCGATGGCGCGCCCGATGGCCTGCGCACCACCTTCCCGCGCGCAGCCGTGTTCGCCGCGCTGACGCCCGCGGCGCTGCAGGCCTGCGGCATCACCCGCCTGCGGGCGCAGGCCATCGTCGCGGTGGCGCGCGAGGTGGCGGCCGGGCGCATCACGCCCGAGCCGCTGGCGCCGCTGGCCGAGACCTTGCAAGCGCTGCAGCGTATTCCC
>JAQTVS010000309.1 GCA_028706735.1 Thiomonas sp. | reverse complement strand
CGCTCATGCCCGCCTCACGCGCCCAGGCCAGCACCAGATCGCGGCCCTGCTTGTCGAGATCGGTCAGCGTGAGACGACACACGCCGCCCTTGGGCGTGGCGCCAATCTGCGCCAGTTCCATGAGCGATTGCCATAGCCGCTCGCCATTGACGCGCAGTGCGTCGGCTGCGGTCTGCGACGGAAGGTCGGTGCGGGTGTTCATCAGGTCATCCTCCAGAGAAAGCGGAGCATCAGCGTTGCACGGCCACCGGCGCGTGCTGCTTGCCCCAGCGGGCCATGGCGTCGAACTGGGGACTGAACGCGGGGCGTTGCACATAGCGGCCAGCGCCACGCTCGGCGCGCAGGTCGCCATCGAGATACACCACCTTGCCCTGGCTGATGGTGACGGTGGGCGCGCCGGTGACGGTGCGGCCCTCGAACACATTGAAGTCGCCCAGCGACTTCTGCGTCTTGACCGACAGGGTACGGGTGGCGGCGGGATCCCAGAGCACCAGATCGGCGTCTGCCCCTGCGGCGATGCAGCCCTTGCGCGGGTAGATGTTGAACAGCTTGGCGGCATTGGCCGAGGCGATGGCGACAAACTCGCTGGGGGTCAGCCGCCCGCTGTTCACCCCGGCGTCCCAGATCACCATCATGCGTTCTTCCACCCCGCCGCAGCCGTTGGGAATGCGGGTGAAGTCGTCCTTTCCCGCGGCTTTTTGCGCGGCGCAGAAGGTGCAATGGTCGGTGGCCGTGGTGTGCAGGTGCCCGGCCTGCAGGCCGCGCCACAGCGCCTCCTGATGCGATTTTTCGCGGAAGGGAGGGCTCATCACATGGCCGGCGGCGGTGGCGAAGTCGGGGTTGCGGTAGGCGCTGTCATCGACAGTCAGATGTCCGGCGAGCACTTCGCCAAACACCCGCTGGCCGCGGGCGCGGGCTCGCGCGATGGCGTCTGCCGCCTCGGCGCACGACACATGCACGATATAGATCGGCACGCCGAGCACGTCGGCAATGGCGATGGCGCGCTGCGCCGCCTCGGCCTCCACGGCGGGCGGCCGGCTCAGCGGGTGGCCTTCCGGCCCGGTGATGCCCAGCGCCTTCATCTCCTGCTGCAGCAGGAACACCAGTTCGCCATTCTCGGCGTGCACCGTGGGCATGGCGCCGAGTTCGAGCGCGCGGCGGAAGCTGCGCACCAGGGTTTCGTCATCGCACATGATGGCGTTCTTGTACGCCATGAAATGCTTGAAGCTGTTGACGCCCTCCTCGCGCACCAGCGTGCCCATGTCGCGGTGCACGCTGTCGTCCCACCAGGTGACGGCAACGTGAAAGCTGTAGTCGCTAGCGGCCTTTTCCGCCCAGCCGCGCCACTTGCGGTAAGCATCCATCAGCGGCTCTTTCGGGTCGGGAATGACGAAGTCGATGATGGTCGTCGTGCCACCGGCCAGCCCCGCTGCGGTGCCGCTGTAGAAGTCGTCCATGGTGACCGTGCCCATGAAGGGAAGCTGCATATGGGTGTGCGGGTCGATTCCGCCGGGCATGAGGTACTGGCCACCGCCATCGATGACCGTGGCGCCAGCCGGCACGCCCAGATCGGCGCCCACGGCGGCGATGCTGCCGTCGCGGCAGAGGACGTCGGCACGCTCGGCGCGGTCGGCGTTGACCACGGTCGCGCCGCGGATGAGCATGGATGAGGGCATGGGATCTCCTTGAAACGACGGGGCTGTTGATCAGGCGGCTGCGATCAGGCAGGTGCAGGCGGCGTTATTGGGATGCTCGGTCCAGTTCAGCGGCTGGGCGCTGACCGCCTGGCCGGTGCGCAGGTCCACCTCGCCCGCCGCCAGATCGCGCAGGGTGATGCAGTTGGGCACCGGGCAGACATTGACGCAGAGGTTGCAACCCACGCAGTCCTCCTCCTTCACCACGAAGCGGCGCTGGCCGTCCACTGTGGCGGTGATGGCCTGATGCGAAGTGTCTTCGCAGGCGATGTGGCAGCGTCCGCACTGGATGCACAGCGCCTGGTCGATCACGGCCTTGGACACATGGTTGAGGTTGAGGTATTTCCAGTCGGTCACGCTCGGCAACGCCTTGCCAGTGAGCTGCGCCACGCTGGAAAAGCCCATCTCGTCCATGTAGTTGGACAGGCCGTCCGTCATCTCCTGCACGATCTTGAAGCCATACACCATGGCGGCGGTGCAGACCTGCACGCTGCCCGCACCCAGGGCGATGAAGTCCAGGGCATCGCGCCAGTTGCCAATGCCGCCGATGCCAGAAATGGGCAGTCCAGCAGTCTCGGGGTCGCGCGCAATATCGGCCACCATGTTCAGCGCGATGGGTTTGACCGCAGGCCCGCAGTAGCCGCCGTGCGAGCCCAGGCCGCCGGTCGACGGCGTCATGGTCAGCGTGGCCGGATCGACGCCGATGATGGAGTTGATGGTGTTGATCAGCGACACCGCGTCGGCCCCGCCAGCCCGGGCCGCGCGCGCCGGGTAGCGCACGTCGGTGATGTTGGGCGTGAGCTTGACGATGACCGGCAGACGGCTGTAATGCTTGCACCAGGCGGTGACCATCTCGATGTATTCAGGCACCTGCCCCACCGCAGCGCCCATGCCGCGCTCGCTCATGCCATGCGGACAGCCGAAGTTGAGTTCGATGCCGTCGCAACCCGTGTCCTCCACCCGGGGCAGGATGGCTTTCCACGCCGCCTCCTCGCACGGCACCATGAGCGACACCACCATGGCGCGTTCGGGCCAGTCGCGCTTGACCTGGGTGATCTCGCGCAGGTTCAGCTCCAGATCGCGGTCCGTGATGAGTTCGATGTTGTTGAAGCCCAGCAACCTGCGGTCGGGCGTGAGCAATGCGCCGTAGCGCGGACCGTTGACGTTGACCACGGGAGGACCGGCTTCCCCGAGCGTCTTCCACACCACGCCGCCCCAGCCGGCCTCGAAGGCGCGGTTGACATTGATGGCCTTGTCGGTGGGCGGCGCGGAGGCCAGCCAGAACGGGTTGGGGCTGCGGATGCCCGCAAAGTCGATGCGCAGATCAGCCATGGAAGAGTCCTCGATGTTGGACGGCGGCGGCGGCTCCCCTAGCGCTCAGTTGCGCGTGAATGGAGTGCGCCGCGCGCTTGCCGTGTTCCACCGCCTCGACAGTGAGTTCCAGACCGCCGATGCAGTCGCCCCCAGCCCAGACGCCGGGTAACGCGGTGCGGCCCTGTTCATCAGCGACGATGCGGCCCTGCGCCAGTTCCAGCCCGGCGTCGCGCAGCCAGGGATTGCCCAGCGTCTGGCCGATGGCCTTGAGCACCATGTCGGCCTGCAGCATCTCGGTCTCACCCGTGGGCGCCAGACGACCCTCGCGCGCCGTCTGGCGCGCGAAGCGCACCGCCTGCACCTTACCCTGCGCGCCCAGCACCTCTTCCGGCGCCAGCCAGTGGCGGATGGTCACGCCATGCGTCTGCGCCCAGTCCTGCTCCTCCTTCGACGCGGACATGCTGGACGCGCCGCGGCGGTAGGCCATGGTCACCTGCTCCGCGCCGAGCAGGCTGGCCTGCACGGCGGCGTCCACCGCCGTCATGCCGCCACCGATGACCACCACGCGGCGGCCAATCGGGATCTGTTCCAGATGCCTGGCCTGCCGCAGCGCGGCGATGAAGTCCACCGCGTCGTGCACGCCCTCCAGCGTCTCGCCAGGAATGCCGAGCGTGTGGGTATCCGCCAGGCCGATGGCGAGGAACACCGCATCGAACTCCGCTCGCAACGCCTGAAGTTGCAGCGCCGATTCAAGGCGCCAGCCGTTGTGCAACGTGATGCCGCCAATGCCCAGCAGCCAGGCCACCTCCTTCTGCGCGAAATCGCCTGCGGTCTTGTAGGCCGCCAG
>JAQTVS010000308.1 GCA_028706735.1 Thiomonas sp. | reverse complement strand
GCGCGCCGCAGGACGCTGAACGATTCGGGGCGTCACAGACATCTTCTGTGCAGCGGCGAGGGCAATTGGCCGTGAGTCCGATGCTGTCATCAACAACAAAGCAGGAGGTGACGCCAACCGCTTCCGCGCAGGGGCCGTCGCGTTGTTTGCCACGACAGGCCGGCCTGGACTCGGACGCTGTTCGCAAGGGCATGGTGGACAAACTCCGGCAGCTTGGCGGGTTTGACGAGCGAGTCCTGCAAGCCTTGCAGGCGGTGCCGCGGCATCACTTCGTCGAGCCGGGGCTTGCGGCGCAGGCCTATCTGGACAATGCGTTGCCGATCGGTTTTGAACAGACCATCTCCAAACCCTCTGTCGTTGCGCGCGGTCTGGATGCAGCACTCACGGCACTATCGCCGCGCGCCAATTTAGGCAAAGTGCTCGACATCGGCACTGGCTGCGGTTATGCCGCCGCGGTCACCGCGCGGCTGGCGGCGGATGTCTACAGCGTCGAGCGCATTCGCGCACTGCACGATCTGGCGCGTCAAAATCTGCGCGCCTTGCGCGTCCCCAACCTGCGTCTGATCCTGGGCGATGGCATGCTTGGCTGCGAGCAGGGAGCGCCTTTTGATGTGATTCTGTCTGGAGCCGCAGCGCTTGCCGTGCCGCAGGCTTGGCTCAATCAACTGGCAGTGGGCGGGGTGCTGATCGCCCCCATCGGCGACCCACAACAGTTGTTGCTTTACCGTAAACGATCGACGACAAAATTTGATGTCAAACCGCTGGAAGGCGCCAAATTCGTCCCTCTAAAATCCGGTCTAACCTGAATTGACCTTCAACACCATGCGCATCGCACTGCTCGCTCTCTCGCTGTTCCTTGTTTCTGCACTGGGGGCTTGTACGTCGGTTCCGCTCACGCAGGTGCCGGTGGAGCAAAAGAATTTTCAGTCCATTTCCCTGGGCAGTGGCGCACCGCCTGCAACCGTCGCTGCGGCGCCTGCAGGAATTGCAACGGCGGCCTCAGCGTCGCTGGCTGGGCAGCCGGGCTACTACACCGTTCAGCCTGGCGACACCTTGCGGCGCATCGCCTTGCAGTACGGCACCACTTGGCAGACTCTGGCGCAATGGAACAACCTTGGCGATCCCAATGTGATCGAAGTAGGGCAGGTGCTTCGCGTGGCGCCGCCGCAAGGCGCGACACAAGTTGCAGGAACATCCGTACCACCGTTGCCCAGTGGAGGCGCTGCGCAGAGTTTTGCCGTCACGCCGCTGGCGCCTATCGCGCCCGTCAAGCCCGGCCCAGATGCTGCGGTTGCACCCCCGAAGCACCTGGCTGCGCCCGCACTGCCGCGCACTGCCGCGTCTGCGGCGCCCGCCCAGACCGGCCCGGCAGTCATTGCCAGCAACTTGGCGACGGCAACGCATGACGGGATCGTCTGGTCCTGGCCTGCAAGCGGCAAGATCATTCAAGGTTTCAACGGAACGACCAGCAAGGGCATTGATATTGCTGGCAATCTTGGAGACCCGATCTATGCCGCGGCCGGTGGGCGCGTGGTCTATGCGGGTTCAGAGTTGCGCGGTTTTGGCAAGCTCATCATCATCAAAAACAACGACGACTACATCAGCGTCTATGCACACAACAACGCCATGCTCGTCAAGGAAGGCGAGGCGGTGAAGCGTGGGCAGAAAATTGCGGAAATGGGGTCGACGGATGCACCGCGCGTGGAACTGCATTTCGAGATTCGCCTGCGCGGAAAATCCATTGATCCGGTTGGCCTGCTGCCTAAGCAGCCCTGACCCTGCAGCATGGCGCGCGCACGCAAATCAGACACCCGTTCCAGTGTTGCGCCCGGCAAGGGGGGCAGCGCATTCGGGAATGGGCAGCCAGGCGCATCAGCCGCTGTGCAGAGCGCCGAAATGCTGAACGGCCTGGCGCAAAATCAGCCTGCCGCAGCGGCGGCGCAGTCGGCTCCATTGCCTGAAGGCGCTCCGTGCCCGCCCGCGTCACTGGCCGCAATCGATGACGAATCGGGTATCAGCGCGCTCCAGTCCTATCTCAATCACATTCGCGCCAAGCCCTTGTTCACACCGGAGCAGGAGTTCGAAACCGCGACTCGCGCCAAGTCGGGAGATTTCGGCGCACGCCAGGCCATGGTCGAGCACAACCTGCGCCTGGTGGTGAGCATTGCAAAAGCCTATGTCGGGCGCGGTGCGGCCTTGGGCGATTTGATCGAAGAGGGCAATCTCGGCTTGATCCACGCGATCGAAAAATTCGAGCCTGAACGCGGATTTCGTTTTTCGACATACGCCAGCTGGTGGATCCGCCAGAGCATCGAGCGCGCTTTGATGCAGCAAGTCCGCACCATCCGTTTGCCGGTGCACGTCATCCGAGAGCTCAATCAAGTGCTGCGCGCGCGCAAACATCTGGAGCAAGCGGCGAGTTACCGCGGACAGACCTCAGCCGAGGATGTCGCCGCGCTGCTGGGCAAAAGCGCGGACGAGGTGGCCGATTTGCTTGCACTGGCCGAGCAACCCGCTTCCCTTGATGCCTTGCGCGAGACGCAGTCGGGCGAAAGGTACGCCGACCAGTTTGCCGACCAAGATGCGCAAAGCATGGAAGACCAGACGCAGTCCCGTGAGGTTGAGGCGCTGGTCGACTCCTGGGTGGGCGCGCTTGCCGAGCGCGAGCGTGAGGTCATCGAGGCGCGATTTGGTTTGCATGGCCGTGAACTGGAAACACTGGAATCTCTGGCGCAGCGCCTGAGCCTCACGCGCGAGCGGGTGCGGCAAATTCAGCAAGAAGCCTTGCTCAAGCTCAAGGGGCGCCTCGCGCGCAACGGAGTCGACAAGGGCGCCCTCTTTTGAAGTGCCGACAGCGCGCAGTCCCATGATCCGCACCCCCATCGTCACGTTTGACATCGAAACCATTCCAGATCCCGATGCGCTGCGCGCCGCAGGCTTGGCGAATGCCGGTTTGAACGACCATGAGACCGTCTTGCAGGCGCAGGCGCAGCGTCTTGAGAAAACCGGGAGCGACTTCCTTCCGGTGCATTGCCAGAAGGTTTTGGTCATTTCCTGCACATTTCGCAACCACGAAGGCCTGAAAATTCATTCCTTTGTCGATCATGACGGACAGGAAGGGCAGGTGGTGCAGAGTTTTTTCCGGGTGATCGAAAAGCATGCGCCGCAGCTCGTGTCGTGGAACGGTGGCGGCTTTGATCTTCCTGTGCTGCATTACCGCGGACTGGTGCATGGCGTCGTTGCGCCGAAGTACTGGGATATGGGCGAAGATGACCGGGAAATGAAGTGGAATAACTACATTTCAAGGTATCACACCCGTCATCTGGACTTGATGGATTTGCTCGCGCTCTACCAGCCACGTGCGAACGCGCCCATGGATGTGTTGGCGAAATTGTGCGGCTTTCCCGGAAAACTCGGCATGGACGGCAGCAAGGTTTACGAGGCCTGGCTTGCGGGGCAGACCGACAATATTCGGCGTTATTGCGAAACCGATGTCATGAACACCTACCTGCTGTATTGCCGCTACCAGTTGATGCGTGGCGGCTTGTCCGCCGATGAGTATGCTGATGAAATCCAAGTTGTGCGCCAGACTTTGGGAGCGCTCGCAGCGCATGAGGGGCACTGGCAGGAATATCTTGCCGCCTGGTCGCAGCCTCGGCCTGCGGGGTAAGCCTGCCGGGATGCCGCTGAACTGAAAGGCGCTGCGGCGTTGTCCAGACGGCATCTGTTCCAATAGAGTGATGGAACAACGTGAACGCATGGAATGGCTGCAGATTGACAGCCTGGATCTTGAGGCGCGAGGCGTCGGGCGCAGTGAAAACGGCAAAGTGGTCTTCGTTTCCAATGCCCTGCCGGGT
>JAQTVS010000307.1 GCA_028706735.1 Thiomonas sp. | reverse complement strand
CGTGGGCTATGAGGTGGACGTCCCCATGAGCACGCTGTACGACCTTCCCGCCGTGGGGCACACCGTCACCCTGCTGATCCACACCGTCATCCGCGAGGACGCGCATCTGCTCTACGGCTTTGCCACCGCGGGCGAGCGCGCCACCTTCCGCGAGCTGCTCAAGATCAGCGGCATCGGCCCGCGCATTGCGCTGGCAGTGCTCTCCGGCCTGAGCGTTGCCGAGATCGCGCAGGCGGTCACTCAGCAGGACACAGCCCGATTCACCCGCGTGCCCGGCATCGGCAAAAAGACCGCCGAACGCCTGCTGCTCGAACTCAAGGGCAAGCTCGGCGCCGATCTGGGCGGCGGCGCATCAGCCGCGGCGGCGGGCAGCGCCTCCGATGTGCTGCAGGCCCTCATCGCCCTGGGCTATTCCGAGCGCGAGGCGGGGGCCGCCGTGAAGTCCCTGCCGGATGGCTGCAGCGTGGACGACGGCATCCGCCAGGCGCTCAAAAGCCTGGCGCGGTAAGCGCGCCCCTGCGGCAAAAGTAAGCAGGCGGTATCGTCTGCAACCAGGTGTTGCTGTGCGCGGCTTGGTCATGGAACCGACATTTGCGCCCTCAAGAATCCCTGTCATTGCGTGTTTGACCGGCTGCGGCATCAGCCCGCACGCGATCGATCGTTCACATCATTCAGGGAGTTTCACCATGCTGCGCAAAACCCTTCTGGCCTCGGCGGTTGCCGTGGCCGCCGTCACCCTTGCCGCCTGCGGCGGCGGTTCCTCCACCACGGCGCAGGCCGCGCCGACTGTGCAATACACCGCCGCAAGCGCCATGGCCACGGCCACGCCGATCAAGCATGTGGTGGTGATCTATCAGGAGAATGTC
Source organism: Thiomonas sp. (assembly GCA_028706735.1). GTDB lineage: Bacteria > Pseudomonadota > Gammaproteobacteria > Burkholderiales > Burkholderiaceae_C > Thiomonas. The sequence continues at coordinate 3,002 of JAQTVS010000307.1, read as the reverse complement.
TCCTTCGACCACTACTTCGCCACTTATCCCAACGCCACCAATCCGGCGGGCGAGCCGGCGTTCAAAGCGGCTGCGGGCACGCCTGCGGTCAACAATCTGGTCAGCGCCAACTTGCTGACCCACAACCCCAACTTCACCAACACCGCCAACGGCGCCGATGCCGCCGAGCCCTACCGCCTCGACCGCACCCAGGCCAACACCGCCGACCAGAACCACGCCTACACCGCCGAGCAGCAGGCGTATGACGGCGGCGCCGCTGACCTGTTTCCCAAGTACACCGGCAAGGCCACATCGGGCGGCGTGGGCGCCTTCGGCACCAAGGGCCAGGTGATGGGTTACTTTGACGGCAACACCACCACGGCGCTGTGGAACTATGCCCAGCATTTCGCCATGAGCGACAACGCCTACACCGACACCTACGGCCCCTCCACCCCCGGTGCGCTGGAAGTGGTCAGCGGCCAGACCAACGGCATGGTCATTGGCGCCACCAGCAAGAAGCCATTCACCATGAGCACCTACTCGTACTACGTCAACGACGGGCAGGGCGGCTACACCATGATCAACGATGTGGACCCATCGGGCGACATCTGCTCCAGCACCACGGACAACGTGTCCATGTCCGGCAAGAACATCGGCGACCTGCTCAACGCCAAGAATATTTCCTGGGGCGGCTTCATGGGCGGCTTCAACCTGCAGACCGTCAACGCCAACGGCACCACCGGCTGCAAGCGCAGCACCTATTCCCCGATCATCGGCGCCAACGTCAACGACTACATCCAGCACCACAACTGGTTCCAGTACTTCAAGTCCACCGCCAACCCCACGCACGCCCGTCCCAGCGCGGTGGCGGCCATCGGCCACACTCTGGAGACCGACGGCAAGACCGCCGATCCGGCCAATCATGAGTACGGCATGCAGGACTTTTTCGCCACGGTGAAGGCAGGCAACTTCCCCGCCGTGTCCTACCTGAAGGCCCCGGCCTATGAAGACGGCCACGCCGGCTATTCCGACCCGCTGGACGAGCAGGCCTTCGTCACCAAGGTGGTCAACTTCCTGCAACAGCAGCCGCAGTGGAAAGACACCGCGGTCATCGTCACCTGGGACGACTCCGACGGCTGGTACGACCACGCCTTTGCCAGCACCACCAACCCGTCCTTCGACAGCCAGGCGGATCAGTTGAACGGCGCGGGCCTGTGCGGCAAGGCGGGCAGCACCCCGCTCAACGGCGTGAACGGCAAGCCGGTGAATGGCCGCTGCGGCCCCGGCACGCGCATTCCCTTCCTCGTCATCTCGCCCTGGGCCAAGACCAACTATGTGAGCAACACGCCCATCTCGCAAGCCTCGGTGGTGAAGTTCATCGAAGACAATTGGCTGGGCGGCCAGCGCTTGGGCGGCGGGTCGTTCGACGCCACCACCGGCTCGATCAACGACATGTTCAACTTCAGCGGCACTGCGGGGGCGAACACGCCGCTGTTTCTCGATCCCGGCCTTGGCACGCCGCTGACCGCAGCGCCTCCGGTCGTGGTCAAACAGACGAGCGCCGTTGCGACGAAAAGCTGACTCTGCGTCACCGTTGATCCCCCCCACGCATGGGGAGGGGCAAGGCGGGGAGCTTCGTGCACACCTCTGCCTTCCTCCCCCACGCCGTGGGGGCGTGTTTTTTGAGATGAAACATCATGTCGATTTCCACGCGGCTGCAGCCGCCTCCCCCGGCTGCGGCCAAGACCCAGGGCATCGTCCGGCGCAGAGCGTCGAAGCGGTTTTGGCTTCTCGGCGCGCTGATGCTGCTTGCCGCCGTTTCGGTGTTTGAAGTCGCCGCACAGCAGCCCTCCCTCACTGTGCTGGACTGGCTGAAACATCCGGTGGACAGCGCCGTGCTCGCCGCCGGAGGCAACCCGCATCCGGTGCAACTCGTGCTGCCGCCCAGCCAGCCGCTGTCCGCCGCCGCCCAACTTGGGCGTCAACTGTTTTTCGACACCGCACTGTCCGGCTCAGGCAAACAGTCTTGCGCCTCCTGCCACGATCCGGCCAATGGCTACAACCCGCCGCCCGGCAGCGGGCCGGTGATGCTGGGCGGGCCGCATCTGGCGTCCAGCGGGTTCCGCCCGCCGCCTTCGCTGGCCTATCTGTACCGGCAGCAGAACTTCTCCATCGGCCCGGACAACGAAGAGAACGAAACCATCACCCTGCAGCAGCTCGTTGCCCTGGGGCAGAGCAGCCAGCGGGCCACCAAGACCGCGCAGAGCACGGCGCAGGCCGCGCAAAACCTCGTGCCAACCGGCGGGCTGTTCTGGGATGGGCGGGTCAACACCCTGCAGCAGCAGGCGGACGGGCCGCTGTTCAACCCGGTGGAGATGAACGCGGGCACGCCGCAGCGGGTGGCCGCCATCATCGAACATCAACCCTACGCCAAGGATTTTGTGCAGCTCTTCGGCCCCAGTGTGTTTGAAGACCCGAAGCAGGCCGTGGCCGAGGCCTTGTTCGCCATCGCCCGCTACCAGATCGAAGACCCGAAGTTCCACGCGTTCAACAGCAAGTACGACGCCTGGCTGCAAGGCAAGGCGCGCATGAGCCCGCAGGAAATGCGCGGCTATCTGGCGTTCAACGATCCCAAGGCGGGCGACTGCGCCGCCTGCCATCTGGACAAGCCCACTGCCACCGGTCTGCCGCCGCTGTTCACCGACACGCAGTACGAAGCGCTGGGCGTGCCGCGCAATCCGCACATCCCGGCCAACGCCGATCCGCGCTACGTCGACCTCGGCCTGTGCGGCCCCTTCCGCACCGACCTGAAAAACCAGCCGCAGTATTGCGGCATGTTCCTCACCCCCACGCTGCGCAACGTGGCGCAGCGGCCGGTGTATTTCCACAACGGGGTCTATCACTCGCTCAAGCAGGTGCTGGACTTCTATAACTTCCGCGATGTGCAGCCCGGGAAGATCTACCCCACTGTGGACGGCAAGGTGCAGAAGTACGACGACCTGCCGCCGCAGTATCGCGCCAAT
>JAQTVS010000306.1 GCA_028706735.1 Thiomonas sp. | reverse complement strand
TGCCGCAGGACTACGCGCAGGCAGCGAGCTGGTTCCGCAAGGCCGCTGATCAGGGAGATGCAAGAGCGCAATGCAACCTGGGCCTTCGCTACTACAACGGCCAAGGCGTGCCGCAGGACTACGCGCAGGCAGCGAGCTGGTACCGCAAGGCGGCTGATCAGGGATATGCAAGAGCGCAATACAACCTGGGCGTGCTCTACGACAACGGCCAAGGCGTGCCGCAGGACTACGCGCAGGCAGCGAGCTGGTACCGCAAGGCCGCTGATCAGGGAGATGCAAGAGCGCAATGCAACCTGGGCGTGCTCTACGACAACGGCCAAGGCGTGCCGCAGGACTACGCGCAGGCAGCGAGCTGGTTCCGCAAGGCCGCTGATCAGGGAGATGCCGATGCACAGCACAACCTGCAGCTCCTGATGACAACTGGCAAAACGCCCGCGCTCATGCCTCCGCCAGTCCCCGGAATGAATCAACCTGAATCAGTCGACTCCCTTTACGAGCAAATCATCAAAGCGGGAGCATCTATCGGACTACACGTTTGGCGCCCTATTGCCATCAAACTCCAATCAGCCGACATGATGGCCAAGGTGCGTAGTCAAGCTGAACTTGGCAACGCACATGCGGAAGATGTTCTCGCCAATTGCTACTCGCATGGTTGGGGCGGGCTGCCACAGGACGATGCGCAGGCTGCGCACTGGTATCGCAAGGCGGCCGATCAAGGCGATGATGATGCGCAAAACAACCTTGGTAGCCTGTACGAGTTGGGGATGGGCGTTCCGCAGAATCGCCAAGTAGCCTATGCGCTATACGACATTGCCGCAACAAAAGGGAATCCTGCTGCTAGACGCAATCGCAACCAGCTTGAGCAGAAACTCTCGACTAAAGATTTGGAATCGGCCGAGAAACTCGAGCAGCAGATGAGGGCAGACAAGTATCCGACCGCAGCAATCATTGGGTTTCTGACGAAGAAAGAGCTTGATCGCCCGGAAAACAGCGCGGAGCAAATGCATGCGGCATCCTCTTTGCGCAAGAAAAACAATACTGTCTCTCAGAACAGCCCGTGGCCGATGCGTCCGGCCAAACAACCTGGAGAAACCACTTGCAACACTCGGTGCATCAATGGCAGTTGCTGGCGAACCTATGACGACGGACGTCATGTTCACCTGAACATCGCACCCAGCATTGACCCATTTAGCGGCAACATGACGTTCGATCCGCCGCCTTGCTAACAGGCCGTTGAAATACGGCCCTTTGCCCCCTTGCTCAATGCACATTGGCTATCTCCGTCTAGAGGGGAGTCCACCTTCACCCAATGCACATTGGCAGGATCGTCGGTGCTGACTCTGGCGTATCCAATGCGTTCCATATTGGCCTTGCGGAGGGGTTTTTCGGACATTGATAGGCGGATGGATTTTCAGACAGGAAAGAGGCACTGAATCCCCGTTTTCCGGGGTCCTGGGGCCGGTGTCTGGAAATCGACCGTTTCATGGACTGAGAAACGCTCCGCCGACGCTGGTCGAGTTGCTGGTGGACCCGCTGGCCGACTGGTCGAGCGAGACTTCGTACTTTCGCCCGTTGATCACCCCCCCGCCAAAAATCGTCGCCCCAGCGCGGGTGACCGTGACCCCTTCGGCATCGCATATGACCGCGACCGCGCCGATCTGCGCCGCGACCTCATCGCCGCTGATGGGCACCACGGTTTCGGGGTCGGGCATCGGGCAGGCGGCACGAATGCCGCGCAGATCAATGCGCTTTGCTGCCGCGTATGCGGCCCGCTGCAAAGCGTCAGGGTTGGGCCACGTGCGCCGAGTCAGCGTAGACGCCAAAGCCGTCTCCGTGGCGTTCACCACGCATGCGGCCTGGGTCATGGCTGCAGCCCATGCCTGAGCCCGCGAGCGGTCGAAGAGCGGTGAGACAGGCCAGCCCGCCGCGCAAGGCCGCAGGGCCGCAGCCTCGGGAAGATCGGCTGCGGTCAGCGCCTTGCCCAGGACCGGCGCCAGGGGCACGGCGACGGTGCTGCGGGTGCCGTAGCCGTGCTCCGTGGTGTGGTTATGTTCGCGGCTGCCGATGGTGCCCGCCAGGGCGGCAGGGGCCATGAATACGGCGGCAAAGACTGCGACGAGTTTTAGTTTCATTTCGTATCTCGCGGAGTGAACGACCCGCCGGTGATGTTGCAGTCGTTGGCCTGCTTCGCCTCGCACAGCGGGACAAAGCCCAGCAAGTTCTGTCCAGCGAACCCGGTCGGCGACACCGCGTAGGCCTGGATATACGCCGCCACCTGGATCACTGCGACCATAAAAGACGGGCTGGGGTTGCTGCCGATCAAATAGTTACCGGCTGGGTTGTAGAAGCGCAGCAGCAGGTTTTGGAACGCCATGGCGTATTGTGATCTGGAGATCCACCCATGCGCGATGGCCCACAGCGCCCACTTTGCCGCGACCGTGCTGCCGCAGTAGTTCGCCGGGTCCGGGCCGCTGTCGCAGCTCTGCCCTGGCAACTCTCTCATAATCGCCCACATTTGCTGATGCAACATGTCGAAAACGCGCCTCTCATCCGGCGTGAGTCCGGCGGGGTTCCAGCTCGCATCGATCGCCGCCAGCACGTCCGTATACAGCTTCTCGCGCTTCGCGTCCGGGAATGGTGCGGCTGGGACCGCCGCCGCGTACAAACCACCCTCGCCATTGTCTTCCGCGCTCTTGATCGTGACGCCGATCTGATCGGGGTTGAAGGCGCTGACGCTCAGGTCCGACTTTGTGCTTTGCCGCGTCCCGTTCACAGTTGCTGACCGCGAGTTTTCCACGCTCATGTCCGCATGGGCCGAGGCGGACAGCGCGAGCCCGGCGAGGATGATGAGTGCTTTGATCTTCATTTCGCGGCTCCTTGTTGCGTTTCGCGATCCCACGTTTTGGTGACGTGATTCCACGTTTTGGTGAGGTCGGCATGCACGTCGATCTGATACTTGCCGTAAAGCAGCCGAAGGTCGGCGTGGTCCCTGTCCCCCGGGTCCGACATCGCGCCAGCCGCCAGGGTGCCGTCCTTCACCCCCTTGCAGTTCCAGGCCACCTTCCCCGGTACCTGCTCCCAGGCGCCGCCGCTCTGCTGGCAGTACATTTTGTAAATCGTGGCGATGGGCGCGACCACCGCCTCAGCCAGCGGGTAATTCGTGCCGGTCGGCAGCTGGACGTCGTTTGCGGGGGCGGCCCGCGCCGCCGTGGCTGCGGTCAGCAAGAGCGCGGCTAAGAGGATTTTTTTCATGGGTTGCTCCTATTGGGAAGCGCCGGGACTTGCTGCGCGCCCGGCTTGCGCTACATCTATTCACCTCGAGGCGAAATCGCCGGACCCACGCGCCTGCCTTCCGTGGGTCCAGTAGGGCCAGCGGACCCACGGCCTGGGTCCGCCGCTCTCAGTCTTCCCCCAGCGCCATCACCGTGATGCAGGGCCGTCCCGAGTCGTCCGGGCCGGTGATGAACTTGAGGCGCACACGACGGGGCATGACGCCCCGGCCTTCGCGCGGGGTGCGCAGCATTTCGACATACATAGGATGCGATGGGCTGGCTTGCAGGCCCTGGCGGGCGGCGCGCAAGACCACACGCGAGAGCATCCAGCACACGTCCCATAGCCTGCCGGATTCACTCTGTCCGGTGTAACCCTTGCGTGCCTCGGTTTCGTCCGTCCACTCCACGCAGTCGGCCCATGCGGCGGCGGTCAGGGCCACGGGCCAGACGATGCCAGCCTCGCGGGCGGTGGCGCTTACGTCGATCAGCAGGCCGTCCTCGATGGCTTGCGCGCGTCCGTAGCTGCAAATGGGTTCACCGAACAGGTCGGCTGCGGTGGTGGTTTCGGTTTGCATGGTGGGTGCTCCTAGGGTTTGCCTGGTTTGCCCCATCG
>JAQTVS010000021.1:9948-16266 GCA_028706735.1 Thiomonas sp. | reverse complement strand
CGGCATCCTGCTGGTGAAGTATGACATCTGGTTTGCCGGCATCGCGCTGGCGGCGCTGGCCTTGTATGTGGGGTTCACCATCACCGTCACCGAGTGGCGCACCCATCTGCGGCGTGAAATGAACACACAGGATTCGCGCGCCAACCAGCGCGCCATTGACGCCCTGCTGAACTACGAGACGGTGAAAATGTTCGGCAACGAGGCGCTGGAATCGACGCGCTATGACGACAACCTCAAGAGCTGGATGACTGCGGCGATCAAGTCGCAGAACTCGCTGTCGCTGCTCAATCTGGGGCAGAGCCTGATCATCGCTGCGGCGGTCACGCTGCTGGTGTGGCGCGCCACCGCAGGCGTGGTGAATGGCAGCATGAACCTGGGCGATCTGGTGCTGGTCAACGCCTTCATGCTGCAGCTCTATGTGCCGCTGAATTTTCTTGGCGTGATTTACCGCGAGATCCGCCAGTCCAGCACCGACCTGGAGCGCATGTTCACCATTCTGGAAGAGCACCGCGACATCGAGGACGCACCGAATGCGCCCGCATTGCATGTCTCTCGCGGGGGAGTGCGTTTCGAGCAGGTGCGCTTTGGCTACGGCCCGGACCGCACCATTCTGGACGGACTGGACTTCGCCGTGCCCGCAGGAGAAACGGTTGCCATTGTCGGGCCGTCGGGTGCGGGCAAATCCACCCTGGCGCGGCTGCTGTTTCGCTTTTACGCGCCACAGTCCGGCCGCATTCTGATCGACGGCCAGGACATCGCCCAAGTCACACAGGCCAGCGTGCGCCGGGCCATCGGCATCGTGCCGCAGGACACCGTGCTGTTCAACGACACCATAGGCTACAACATTGCCTACGGAAAGCCCGGTGCGAGCGCCGCGGAGGTCGAGGCGGTGGCGCGCGCCGCGCACATCCATGCGTTCATCGTCAGCACGCCGCAGGGCTATGACACCCAGGTCGGCGAGCGCGGGTTGAAGCTCTCTGGCGGTGAGAAGCAGCGCGTGGCGATCGCACGCGCCTTGTTGAAAAACCCGCCTATCCTGATTTTCGACGAAGCCACCTCGCAACTCGATTCGCACAATGAAAAGGCGATTCAGGCGGAGATCCGCGCCGCGGCACGCAATCGCACCGCGCTGGTCATTGCACATCGCCTGTCCACCGTGGTCGATGCGCACCAGATTCTGGTGGTCGAGCAAGGGCGGGTGGTCGAGCGCGGCACGCATGCACAGCTCTTGCGGGCGCAGGGCCTGTACGCCCGCATGTGGAATTTGCAGCAAGACATGGCCGCGCACAGCGAGGGCTCCACGGCCTTGGCCTGATGCTGGAACGGAGTTTGCATCCACCTATTGCGCAATTGTGACTGGCAGTTACACTTGCGCGGTTTGTTGACAAGACATGAAATTCCACGGAGATTCGCATGATCAAAAAATTGTTTGGCCTGACCGTATTGGCCGCTGCTGCGCTGTCCAGTGTTCAAGCGGCCGAGCTCGCTGGCACGCTCAAAAAAGTGAAGGAAACCAACAGCATCACCGTCGGTTACCGCGAGTCGTCGATTCCCTTTTCCTATCTCGACAACAGCGGCAAGCCCATCGGTTACGCGATGGAGCTGTGCGGCAAAGTGGTCGACGCCGTCAAGGCCGACCTGAAAATGCCCGGCCTGAAAATGAACTACGCCCCGGTCACGTCGAGCAACCGCATTCCTCTGCTGGAAAACGGAACCATCGACCTGGAGTGCGGCTCCACCACCAACTCGGTTGCGCGCCAGAAACAGGTCTCCTTCGGGCCGACCTACTTCGTCATCAACGTGACCGCCGCGGTGAAGAAGGATTCGGGCATCAACGATTTTGCGCAACTGGCCGGCAAGACCATCGTCACCACATCGGGCACGACCGCAGTGCCGCTGCTGAAAAAGTACGAAAAAACCAAGGACATGGAATTCAAGGAAATCTACGGCAAGGATCACGCCGAGAGCTTCCTGCTGATGGCCGATGGCCGGGCGTCCGCGTTCGTGATGGACGACATCCTGTTGGCGGGGCAGATCGCCAACTCCAAGGACCCGGCGGCCTACAAAATCCTGCCCGGTTCGCTGCGTCAAGAGCCTTACAGCATGATGTTGCGCAAGGATGATCCGCAGTTCAAGGCGCTGGTCGACAAGACCGTCGGCGCCGTGATGACCTCGGGCGAGGTCAACAAGATCTACGCCAAGTGGTTCACCAGCCCGATTCCGCCCAAGGGCATCAACCTGAACTTCCCGGAAACCCCCGCCATCAAGGAAGCCTTCGCCCACCCGAACGACAAGGGCGTCGAATAAGCGAAGCGGCGCCAAGTTGGCAAGGAACCAAGCCGGCAGCTTTGCCGGCTTTTTTCCATGGTGAAATGATGCGGGCAGACGAGGGGACGACATGCTGGGGCTAGGAATTTTTCTGGAAGACACGCCGGACGGCGATACCACCTGGGGCATGTCGCTGCTCTCCGGGATGGAATACACCCTGTTGCTGGTGGTCTGCGCCTGGGTGATCGCCATGGTGCTCGGCTCGGTGCTGGGGGTGGTGCGCACCACCAAGCACCGCTTCTGGGTGATGCTGGGCAACGGCTATGTGGAACTGTTCCGCAACATCCCCCTTCTGGTGCAGTTTTTCCTCTGGTATTTCGTGCTGCCCAGCGTGATTCCGCCGCTCAAGCGTTTTGCCAACGCGGTTGATCCGGGCACATTCCAGATTCTCACCGCCGTGGTTTGCCTCGGGCTGTTCACCGCGGCGCGGATAGCCGAGCAGGTGAAGGCGGGCATTCAGTCGCTGCCGCGCGGGCAGACATTCGCCGGTCTGGCGCTGGGGCTGACGCCGACGCAGACCTACCGCTACGTGCTGCTGCCCATGGCGTACCGCATCATCATTCCGCCGCTCACCTCCGAGTCGATGAACCTGGTGAAAAACTCCGCAGTGGCCTATTCCATCGGCCTGACTGAACTGTTCTTCCGAACCCGCGAGATGGGAGAGATGACCTTCCGCTACTTCGCGGCCTTCGGCGCCGCCACCGTGCTGTATGTCGCGGTGGCGTTTTCCATCAACCGCATCATGGCGTGGGTGGAGCGCGCCACGGCCGTGCCGGGCTATATGGGCGGGAGCAAGTGATGGGTGACTTTGACTTTGGCTCCATCGTCTCGGTTCTGCCCTTTCTGCTCAAGGGGCTGACCTACACCATGCAACTCACCGTGGTGGCGGCCATCGGCGGCACGCTGCTGGGCATTTTGCTGGCGCTGGCGCGGCTGTCTCATCACAAGTGGCTGTCCATGCTGGCGGCGGGCTATATCAATCTGATGCGTTCGATTCCGCTGCTGCTGGTGATTTTCTGGTTCTACTTTCTCGCGCCGGTGATGCTGCAGTCGATCACCGGGTCGGATTATCCGCCCAAGATTGGTGCGGAGCGTTCGGCCTATTTCACCTTCATTCTGTTCGAGGCGGCGTATTTCGCCGAGATCGTGCGCGCGGGCATTCAGAGTATTCCCAAAGGACAACTGGGCGCGGCCTATGCGCTGGGCCTGACCTACGCGCAGGCTATGCGGCTGATCATCCTGCCGCAGGCGCTGCGCAATATGTTGCCGGTGCTGCTCACTCAGACCATCGTGCTGTTCCAGGACGTATCGCTGGTGGCGCTGCTCAACGTCACCGACTTCGTGGGCGCCGCCATGAAAATCGCGCAGCGCGACAGCCGCGTGGTGGAGATGTACACCCTGGTGGCCGTGGTGTATTTCGTGCTCAGCTTCCTGCTCTCGCAAGGCGTCAAGCGCCTGCATCAGCGCATCGCCATCGTGCGGTAATGCGATCAGTCACTTCAATGGATCGTTCCATGACACAGAATTCTGCTCAGGGCGCTAGAGCGCCGATGATCGATATTCGCCAGATCAGCAAGTGGTACGGCGACTTCCAGGTGCTCACCGACTGTTCCACGCAGATTGCGCGCGGCGAAGTGGTGGTGGTGTGCGGGCCGTCGGGTTCGGGCAAGTCCACGCTGATCAAGTGCGTCAATGCGCTGGAGCCGTTTCAGAAGGGCGATGTGGTGGTGGATGGCACGTCGATCGCCGACCCCAAAACCAATCTGCCCAAGCTGCGCGCGCGCGTGGGCATGGTGTTCCAGCACTTTGAGTTGTTTCCGCACCTGACGGTGACCGACAACCTGACGCTCGCCCAAATCAAGGTGCTCGGGCGCAGCAAAGCCGAGGCGCGCGAAAAGGGCCTGCTCTATCTCGACCGCGTGGGCCTTTCGATGCACAAGGACAAATTCCCCGGACAACTCTCCGGCGGACAGCAGCAGCGCGTGGCGATAGCGCGTGCGCTGGCGATGGACCCGATCGCGATGTTGTTCGATGAGCCCACCTCGGCGCTCGACCCGGAAATGGTCGGCGAAGTGCTCGATGTCATGGTCAAGCTCGCCGAGGAGGGCATGACCATGATGGTGGTCACGCACGAAATGGGCTTTGCCCGCAAGGTGTCGCACCGCGTGGTGTTCATGGACGCCGGACGCGTGGTGGAAGACTGCCCGACCCCGCAGTTTTTCTCCGCCAGTGAGCAGCGCGGCGAGCGGGCGGCGCATTTTTTGGCAAAAATTCTGCAGCATTGATCTGCCGCTTCATTGCGCTGCAGGGCGGGGCGTAGCATGTCGGCGTTGTTTTGACAGATGCCGACATGACTGCCCCCCAGACGCTCTCCCTCACCCGCCCAGACGATTTCCACCTTCACCTGCGAGACGGCGCCGCTCTGCGCGATGCGCTGCCGTGGACTGCGCGGCAGTTCGCACGGGCCATCATCATGCCCAATCTCAAGCCGCCGGTGGTGCGCTTGCAGCAGGCGCTGGATTACCGCGAGCGCATTCTTGCAGCCTTGCCGTCAGGCAGCGGCTTCACGCCGCTGATGACCCTCTATCTCACCGACGACACCACGCCAGAGATGGTGGAAGAAGCAAAGAGCAGTGGCGTGGTGCATGCCTTCAAGCTGTACCCTGCCGGCGCGACGACCAACTCCGACAGCGGCGTCACCGAGCTCAAGCGCATTTACCCGGCGCTCGACGCGATGCAGCGGCTTGGCATGCCCCTGTTGATTCACGGCGAGGTGACCGATCCGGAGGTGGACGTGTTCGACCGCGAGGCGGTGTTCATCGACCGCCATCTGGTTGCGCTGCACCGCGCCTTTCCTGAGCTGAAGATCGTGCTGGAGCACATCACCACGGCGCATGCGGCCGCCTATGTGCGCGAGGCGTCTGAACTCGACGCGCAGGGCGTGCCGCGTCTGGCCGCGACCATTACCGCGCACCATCTGCTGCACAACCGCAACGCCATGTTCCAGGGCGGGATGCGGCCGCATTACTACTGCCTGCCGGTGCTCAAACGGGAAACGCATCGCCAGGCCCTGCTCGATGCGGCGACCAGCGGCGACCCCCGATTTTTTCTCGGCACGGATTCAGCGCCGCATGCGCGCAACACCAAGGAAACCGCCTGCGGTTGCGCGGGGTGCTTTACCGCGGCGAATGCGCTCGAGTTGTATTGCGCCGCGTTCGAGCAGCGCGGCGCACTGCACCGCCTCGATGACTTCGCCAGCCGGTTTGGCGCGGCGTTTTATGGCCTGCCGCGCAATGCCGGCACGGTCACCCTGGAGCGCAGCGCGTGGAATGTGCCTGCCGTGCTGCCGTATGCCGACGCTGACATTGTGCCGCTTCACGCGGGAGAGGTGATGGAGTGGCGTGTCTTGCCGTCAGGCTGAGGCGGTTACGCCGCGAGCGCGATGGGTTGATCGGGGACGCGGTAGTTGTTTGTGGTCATCAGATCGATGCCGCAACTCAGGTTTTCGGCCCAATTGATGAATTGCGCCACGGCGTGCTTGCCCTTGATCGGCGCGCCGTGCTGCGGCACGATCATGTCGATGTCGAGTCCGCGCACCATGACCGCCCAGTAGCGCAGGATCTTGTTCGACACCATATAGCGGCGGTGGAACGCTTCCATCTGCGGCAGGGCCTCGGCCAGATCGGTGACGGGACGCGCAGCTTGCGCGCCGCTGACCAGAGACACGCCCAGGTCACCTGAGAACAGAATTTTGCTGACCGGGTCGTAGAACTGGAAATTGCCTTCCGCATGCATGAAATGCGCGGGCAACAAAATCAGGTCGCTCTTGCCCAGGCGCAGCGTGCCGCCAGCGTCGGGCACGGAGATGATGCGCTTGTCGGTTTTGCCCAGTTTGCAGAAGTGCGGGGCGAAGCGCGCCCAGAGCCGCGAGATCACCAACTCGGCTTTCGAGGCGGTCATCCAGCGGTCCAGCGAGGCGATGATGTCCGG
>JAQTVS010000021.1:0-9938 GCA_028706735.1 Thiomonas sp. | reverse complement strand
TCTTGCGGCGCCATGTATTTGCGCATGGTGAGCGTGAGCTCGTTGAAGGTCATGTTTCCGCCCGGATCGATGATGGCGCCCTGGCCATGGTCGATGAGCAGAAACTGGTTGGCCTGCACCGCATCCCCGTCCTCCTCGACCAGGTCGCTGAACATCAGGCACAGGTGCTTGCCGTTGTTGAAAAGTTCTGTCGCCACAAGAAGCCTTTGTGCAGAGTGCAAAAAACTGTAAGGCGACAAATCTAATCAGTTGAATGCTTGTGACGTTTGTCCGGGGTCAAGGTCTTGGACTTCTAGGAGCCTGTCGGGCTTTGGTCGTCGAAAGCGAAAATGGGGCCCAGCGAGGACAGTTTTTGCCGGATTTGCAGACCCATAGCCCCGCTATGGGTCAAAAAGACGGTGAAAAATGGACTGCTGCGACCCATTTGCAGCCGACGATTCCAAAGCCCGACAGGCTCCTAGGGGGCTGTGTGCCGGTGCAGTGCAATCCGTCCTGGGTGTTGTGACGCAAGAGCCGCTCCCGCAGCCCGCGCATAATGCACGCTGCGAAGCGGAGTGGGCAGTCGCGGTGCGCGCAGGCGCATCGAGGAAGGTCCGGACTCCACAGGGCGGGATGACGGCTAACGGCCGTGCACGGTGACGTGACGAACAGGGCCACAGAGACGAGTAAGCGCCGGGCAACCGGCGTGGACGTGAAACGCGGCAACCTCCATCCGGAGCAACACCAAATAGGCAGACGCGCCGGCGGGAACGTCGGCACAGCGCGGCCCGCGCGAGTCTGCGGGTAGGTGGCTTGAGCCGCGCAGCAATGCGCGGCCTAGAGGAATGGCTGCCACGGCGCGGGTTTCGGCCCGGGCTGCACAGAATCCGGCTTATAGCTCCGCTTCGCACTTTTCCCCTCGAACATGCTTGGCCTGCGGGTCGGGACCGCCCGTGCGCGGAGTATCGCCTGGTGAGATGCACCACATTTTCTCGAAAAGACTTTTAAGAAGCCGTCTAAAGCATTCATTTTTATAAGAAACTTGTCTTTATACTGGTGTCATGCACAGTACCTAAGTCCTTGTTTCGTAAAAGAAATTTCAGGTTTTCAGACTTGACCGCGGACTGCGCCATCCTCTAAAGTGGCGAATAGTGCAAAAAAGTGGGAAATAGTGCAGTGCGCTGCGCAATTTCACCGACCCCACTGCAGCACGGCAACCGCGGGCGACTTCATGTTTATTGGCATTTCGGCACTCACACTGGACGGCAAAGGTCGCATGACCGTGCCTGCCCGGCATCGTGATTTGCTGATGGCGCGCGCGCAGGGCAGGCTGACTCTGACCAAGAGCCCGGACGGCTGCCTGCTGATGTTCTCCGATGACGAGTGGACGAGCTTCCGCGACAAGGTGCTGCAGTTGCCGATGTCGGCGCAGGGCTGGAAGCGCATCTATCTCGGCCACGCCACCGAAACCGAAATGGACGGCACGGGACGGGTGCTGATCTCGCCTGAACTGCGTCTGGCGGCGGACCTGGAGCGCGAAGTCGATCTCATCGGTATGGGCAAGCACTTTGAAATCTGGGATCGCGCCCGGCATCAGGCGCAAGAGGCTGCGGTGATCGAGGCAGGCATGCCCGAGGCCGTGCGCGACATTGTGTTGTGACCGTGTATGCACCAGAACGCCCCCAGCCCCAGTGCCGAACCGGCGCATCGCACCGTGTTGCTGCACGAAGCCGTCGATCAATTGCTGACCGATCCGGACGGCGTGTATCTGGACGCCACCTTTGGCCGCGGCGGCCACAGCCGCGAGATTTTGCGGCGGCTGTCGCCGCAAGGCCGTCTGATTGCCATCGACCGCGACCCTCAGGCCGTGGCGGCTGCAGCCCAGATTCAGGACCCGCGCTTTGCGATGGTGCATGCGCCCTTTTCCGAATTTGCCCAGGTGCTGCAAGCGCAGGGCGTGACGCAGGTCGATGGACTGTTGTTCGATCTGGGGGTGTCGTCGCCGCAACTCGATCAGCCGGAGCGCGGCTTCAGTTTTCGCGGCGATGGGCCGCTGGACATGCGCATGGACACCAGCAGCGGGCAGACCGTCGCTGAGTATCTGGCCACTGCCGGCGTGGATGAAATTGCAACCGTGTTGAGGGACTATGGAGACGAACGGGCGGCTGTCCAGATTGCAAAGAAGATTGTGGCTCGCCGCGATGCCGGGGCGCCCCTCACGCGCAGCAGCGAGCTTGCCGCACTGGTTGCCACCGCAGTCAAAAGCCGCGAGCCCGGGCAGGACCCGGCCACCCGCACGTTTCAAGCTCTTCGGATTCACGTCAATGCCGAGCTTGCGCAAATCGAAGCGGCGCTGAGCCGCGTGCTGTCTGTCCTGAAGGTCGGCGGGCGTCTGGTGGTGATCAGTTTTCACTCCCTGGAGGATGCACTGGTCAAGCGCTTCATTCAGACGCATGCCCGCCCGCCCGCAGTCGATCGCCGCCTGCCCTTCGTGCCGGGCATTTCGGCGGAGTTTCAGCCGGCGCTGAAGGAGATCGTGCGCATGCGGCCGTCTGCGGCCGAAATCCGCGGCAACGCCCGCTCGCGCTCGGCCATGCTGCGTGTGGCGCAACGGGTCTGACGCAGCCATGATGACCCGCATCAACTTCCTCCTGCTGTTCGTCGTGGTGCTGTGCGCCATGTCGGTGGTGCGCGCGCAGTACCAGGGGCGGCGGACGTTCGCGGCGCTTGATGTGGCGCAGCAGCGCGCTGAACAGTTGCAGATGGACAAGGACCGTCTGCAGGTGGAGTACCGCGCCATGAGCGCGCCGGGGCGCATCGAGCAGATCGCCCGCACTGAACTGGACATGCGCCCCATCACGGCGGCGCGCACCGTCTTTGTGCGGGAGGGGCAGGCCATCCTGCCACCCTTGCCGGTTCTGCCGCAGGCGGCGCCGGCCAGCAAGGGGGCGCGTCGATGAAAAACCCGGCGATCCGCCCGAACGCGTCACCTGCCAGCTATGGCAAGAGTCCGCTGCTCAATGTGAAGCTGCCGCCGGGCCGTGCCTGGCTGGTCAAGTGGCTGTTGTTTGCGGTGTTTGCGGCGCTGGCGCTGCGCGCTTTCTGGGTGCAGGTGTGGACCACGCAGTTCTATCAGAATCAAGGCGATCTGCGCTTTGTGCGCACCATCGAACTGCCGGCGATGCGCGGCCGCATTCTGGACCGAAACGGCAACATCCTGGCGTCCAGCATTCCTGCAAAAACCATCTGGGCCGACCCCACGCAGGTCGAATCGAGTGATGACAAGGTGCGCCGTCTCGCCACGCTGCTTGGCCTGAACGCGGCCAACCTGCAGCGCCGCCTCGGCTCGAACAAGCAGTTCGTCTACCTCAAGCGCCAGGTAGATATCGACGTGGCCAAGCAGGTCAAGGCGCTGGGCATCAAGGGCATTTACGAGTCGCCCAGCTACAAACGCTATTACCCGGAGGGTTCGGCTGCAGCGCAGCTCATCGGCTTCTCCAATATCGACGGCCAGGGGCAGGACGGCATGGAGCTGGCGCTGCAAGCGCGCCTTGCCGGGCACCCGGGCGTGCGCAAGGTGGTCAAGGACCGCCTGGGCAATGTGATCGAGGACGTGTCGGGCGGCGTGCCGCCGGTGGACGGGCAGGACGTGGTGCTGTCGATCGACAGCAAGATCCAGTACCTCACCTACCAGGCGCTCAAGCAGTCCGTGGTGGACAACAAGGCCAAGAACGGCAGCGCGGTGGTGATCGACGCAAAGACCGGCGAAATCCTGGCGATGGCCAACTACCCCAGTTTCGACCCCAACAGCCGCAAGCGCATGACCGAATCGGACATCCGCAACTACGCCGTGACCGATGCCTTCGAGCCCGGTTCGGTGCTCAAGCCCATCACCCTGAGCGCCGCATTGCAGGCCGGCATCATCACCCCGGCCACGGTGTTCCATACCGCGCCGGGCTGCCAGCAGTTTTACGGCGCCAATATCTGCGATGACGACAACAACGGCAATATCGAACTGCCCCAGGTCATCCAGTATTCGAGCAACGTCGCCACCTCGCAGGTGGTGAGCAAGATGCCGGCGCAGGTGCAGTGGAATATGTACACCGCAGTCGGCTTCGGCCAACGTCCGCAGATCGAGTTTCCCGGCGCGTCCAGCGGGCTGATGCGGCCGATGAAGCGCTGGCGGCCGATCGACCGCATCACCATGGGCTTCGGCTACGGCCTGGGCATCTCCACCCTGCAGCTGGCGCATGCCTATCTGATCTTTGCCGACCGGGGCCGCATCTTCCCGGTCACCCTGTTCAAGCATGACCGGGCGCCCGAAGGCGTGCAGGTGGTTTCGCCCACCGTGGCGCGCGAAATGCGCGGCATGCTGGCGCTGGTCACCCAGCCCGGCGGCACCGCCCCGGCGGCGGCGGTGCCCGGCTACTCCACCGGTGGCAAGACCGGCACGGCCTGGATCGCCAAGAACGGCAAGTACGACAAAAAGTTGTTCCGCGCGCAGTTTGTCGGCATCGCGCCGATCAACCATCCGGTGCTGGTGATGGCGGTGTCGGTCGATCAGCCCACGGGCGGCAAGCATTTCGGCGGACAGGTGTCCGCGCCGGTGTTTGGCGCCGTGGTGCCGCAAGCGCTGCGCATTCTGGGGGTGCAGCCCGACCTGCCGGTCAAGCCCGATCTGGTTCCGGCGCAGACCGCGCAAGCCTTGCAACTGCCCGCTGGCCGGGCGGTGAAAGGAGGCGCATGACTGCGGCAATGATGACGGTCGATGCCGTGCTGCAGGCCGTGCGCGCACTGGGGGCGCCGCCGTCTGCGCCTTGGTCCACGGACACCCGCACCTTGAGGCCGGGGGATGTGTTCGTCGCCTGGCCGGGCGCGGCGCGCGATCCGCGCCAGTTCGTGGCGCAGGCGCTGGCCGCGGGGGCCTGCGCCGTGTTGATCGAATCCGAAGGCGCGCAGCATTTCGGGTTTTCGGATCGGCGCATCGTCGCCGTCCAAGGGCTCAAAGCGCTGGCCGGGCCTCTGGCCGCGGCGTGGTACGGGCATCCCTCGGAAGCGGTGCGCCTGCTGGCCATCACCGGCACCAACGGCAAGACCTCCTGCGCACTGTGGACGGCGCAGGCGCTCAACGCCGCCGGGCAGCGCTGCGGGATGATCGGCACCTTGGGCGCTGGCTGGCCAGAGGCCTTGCACAGCACCGGCTTCACCACGCCAGACCCGGTGCGCCTGCAGGCCGTGCTGGCAACGCTGCGGGCGCAGGGCGCAGGGTGGTGCGCGATCGAGGCATCGAGCATCGGCCTGGACGAACACCGGCTGGATGGTTGCGCCATCCACGCGGCGGCGTTCACCAATCTCACGCAGGATCATCTCGATTACCACGGCGGCATGGCGGCGTATGCGCAGGCCAAGCAGCGCTTGTTTTTCTGGCCGGGTCTGCGCCACGCCGTGTTGAACCTTGATGACGCGTTTGCCGCGAACACCTTGTTGGCCGATTGCCGCGCGCGCGGCCTGAGCTTGCAGACCGCAGCCTTGCAGGCAGCGGCCGACTGGCGCGCCGAAGACATCGTGCAGACCGCCGCCGGACAGCGGCTGACTCTGGTGCACCACAATGCCCGCCATGCTCTGGAATTGCCCGTGCTCGGTGCGTTCAACCTGAGCAATCTGCTGCTGGTTGCCGCGCTGCTGCGCACCGCAGGTCTGGATGATGCGCAAATTCTGGCCGTGCTGCGCACTGTGCGCCCGGTTCCCGGCCGCATGCAGATGCTGGGCGGGCAGGGCGCGCCACTGGCGGTGATCGACTACGCCCACACCCCGGACGCGCTGGACAAGGCCTTGCACGCGCTGCGCCCGGTGGCGACGGCGCGCAAAGGCAAGCTCTGGTGCGTGTTCGGCGCCGGTGGCGACCGCGATGCCCGCAAGCGTCCGCTGATGGCGCAGGCCGCTGAAACCCGCGCCGACCGCGTGGTGCTCACCAGCGACAACCCGCGCAGCGAGGCGCCGGGCGCCATCTTGCAAGACTTGCTGGCCGGTCTGCAGCAGCCCGCGCAAGTCCTGCTGATCGAAGACCGCGCAGCGGCCATTGCGCAAACCCTGGCCCACGCCGCCGCGCACGACGTGGTGCTGATTGCCGGCAAGGGACACGAGAACACGCAGGAGATCGCCGGGCGCAGGCTCGTGTTCAGCGATGTGTTCCATGCGCGCATGGCGATGGCAGCGCGCGGCGCCGGGCTGTTCAGCCTGGCCGAAGCGCAGGGCTGGATCGGCGCCGGGGCACAGGTCATCGGCGACCCGAACACCGCAGTCGACAGCGTGCAGACCGACAGCCGCAAACTCACGCCCGGCGCGCTGTTTGTCGCCCTGCGCGGCGAGCGCTTCGACGCGCATGATTTTTTGCCACAGGCCGCTGCCGCAGGCGCCGTGGCGCTGCTGGCCGAAAAAGGCTTGGCAGTCAGTGGCCTGCCCGGTATCGAGGTGGCCGACACCCGTCGTGCCCTTGGCTTGCTGGCGCGCGGCTGGCGGCGGCAGCAGGCGTTGCCGCTAATCGCAGTGACTGGCAGCAACGGCAAGACCACGGTGACGCAGATGCTCGCCTCCATTCTGGCCGCCTGGCAGGGGGACCATGCGCGGCTGGCGACGCAAGGCAACTTCAACAACGAGGTCGGCCTGCCGCTGACCTTGCTGCGCCTACGGCCGCAGCATCAGGCTGCCGTGGTCGAGCTGGGCATGAACCATCCGGGTGAGATCGCCTGGCTCGCCAGCCTGGCTGAACCGACCGTGGCGCTGGTGAACAACGCCCAGCGCGAACATCAAGAGTTCATGCATAGCGTGGAGGCTGTGGCGCGGGAAAACGGCGCGGTGATTTCAGCATTGCCGCAGCAGGGCGTGGCGGCGTTTCCCGCAGACGATGCGCAGGCCGCTGTCTGGGCTGGCCTGGCCGGGAGCCGCCGTGCCCTGCGCTTCGCCTTGCGCGAGGCTGGCGCTGCGACGGTTGAAGCGGAAGTCAGCGGCGTCGCGTCTTACCAGCAGGGCCAGTTGCACCTGCAGCTGCACACGCCCGCAGGACATGCCCAAGTCAGCCTGCAACTGCTCGGGCGGCACAACGCGCGTAATGCGCTGGCGGCTGCCGCAGCGGCGTTGGGTGCAGGCGCGCCGCTGGACGCAATCTGCCGCGGTCTGGAGGCCTTTTCTCCGGTGGCTGGGCGAATGGCGCCGCGGCGTTTGCCACTGCCCGACGGACACAATCTGCTGCTCATCGACGACAGCTACAACGCCAACCCGGATTCGGTGCGCGCGGCCATTGATGTGCTGGCCGAATTGCCCGGCCGCAGCCTGCTGGTCCTCGGTGACATGGGCGAAGTGGGCGACAACGGCGCGGCCTTCCACACCGAAGTCGGGGCCTACGCGGCGCAGTGCGGCGTGGCGGCGCTCTGGGTGTGCGGCGAGATGTCGGGGCACGCTGCTGCTGCAGCGCAGGCCGCTGGTTTGCAGGACGTGCTCCATGCAGCAAGCGCGGCGCAACTGCCGCTGCAGGCGGCAACGCTGCGCGGTTTCGATACGGTGCTGGTGAAAGGCTCGCGCTTCATGCGCATGGAGCGCGCGGTGCAGGCCATTGCCACGCTGGCTGCGGCGGGCAACGGCGCGCAGGAACAGGAGGCGCACCATGCTGCATAGCCTGGCCCTGTGGCTGATGTCCCAGTCGCCCGAACTCGGCTTCTTTCGGGTGTTCAACTACATCACCTTCCGTGCGGTCATGAGCACGCTCACCGCGCTGTTCATCGGCCTTCTTGCAGGGCCCGCGGTCATCCGCAAGCTCACCGCAATGAAGGTTGGCCAGGCGGTGCGTCAGGACGGGCCGCAGACTCATCTCATCAAGACCGGCACGCCCACCATGGGCGGCGTGCTCATCCTCCTGTCCATCGGCGTGTCCACGCTGCTGTGGATGGATCTGAGCAACCGCTTTGTCTGGCTGGTGCTGCTGGTGACGCTCGGTTTCGGCGCCATCGGCTGGGCCGACGATTACCGCAAGGTGGTGTACCGCGACCCCAACGGCATGCGTTCGCGCGACAAGTATTTCTGGCAGACGCTCATCGGCGTGGCCGCAGCGTTCTACCTGGCTTTCGCCGTATCAGGCAAGGGCAATGCCGAAGTCTGGCATCTGTTTCTGGAATGGCTGCGCAGCGGCATGACCATGCCCCTGCCGCCAGCGTCCGACCTCATCGTGCCGTTCTTCAAATCAGTCAGTTATCCGCTGGGCGTGACCGGCTTCATCGTGCTGAGCTATCTGGTCATCGTCGGCAGCAGCAACGCGGTCAATCTCACCGATGGCGCCGACGGCCTGGCCATCATGCCCGTGGTCATGGTCGGCAGCTCGCTGGGCGTATTCGCTTATGTGGCGGGCAATGCGTTGTATTCCAAATACCTGCTGTTCCCCTTCATTCCGGGAACGGGAGAGTTGCTGATTTTCGTGGGCGCCATGGTCGGCGCCGGGCTGGCCTTCCTCTGGTTCAACGCCTACCCGGCGCAGGTGTTCATGGGTGACGTGGGCGCGCTGGCGCTGGGCGGCGCCCTAGGCACCATCGCCGTGATCGTGCGCCAGGAAATCGTGCTGGCCATCATGGGCGGTGTGTTCGTGGCCGAAACCGTGTCGGTGATGATTCAGGTGACGTACTTCAAATACACCAAGAAGAAGTACGGCGTGGGACGGCGCATTTTCAAAATGGCGCCGCTGCACCATCACTTCGAGCAACTCGGGGTGAAAGAGTCGCAGGTCGTGGTGCGGTTCTGGATCGTCACCATGATTCTCTGTCTGGTCGGGCTGGCGAGCCTGAAGTTGCGATGAACCTGAACGCACGCTCCGTTCTCGTGCTCGGCCTGGGCGAATCCGGCCTGGCGATGGCCCGCTGGTGCGCCGCGCAGGGCGCGCGCGTGCGCGTGCCCGACAGCCGCAGCGCGCCGCCCGGGCTGGCGGCATTGCAGCGCGAACTGCCTGCGGCGCAGGTGCATTGCGGCAACCTGGGCGCAGATCTGCTGGGCGACGCGCAACTGGTGTTGCGCAGCCCCGGCATCACGCCGCATGCGGCCGAGTTTGCCGCCATCGTGCGGGCGGCGGCTGCGCGCGATGTGCCGATTGCGGGCGAGCTGCATCTGTTCCAGTGGGCGCTCGACGCGTTGCGCATGGAACGTGGCTACGCGCCCAAGGTCGTGGCCATCACCGGCACCAATGGCAAGACCACGGTCACACGCCTGACCGGGCTGATGCTGGAGCGCGCAGCGTGGAGCGTGGCGGTGGCGGGAAACATCTCGCCATCCATGCTCGACGTGCTGCAGACCCGACTCCAGGCCGACGATCTTCCCGCAGCCTGGGTGCTCGAACTCTCCAGCTTTCAGCTCCACGGCATGACCGACTTCACCGCCGACGCGGCCACCGTGCTCAACATCACCCAGGATCATCTCGACTGGCACGGCGGCATGGCGGCCTATGCAGCAGACAAGGCAAACATCTTCGGGAATCAGGGCGCGCAGGGCGTCATGGTGCTCAACCGCGACGATCCGCAGGTGATGGCGCTGCAGCGTCCCGGACGCAAGCTGCGGCGCTTCGGCCTGCAGGCGCCGCAACAGCCCGGAGACTGGGGCGTGGTGCGCGAGGGCGGCATCGACTGGCTGGTGCGCGCACTTCTGGAAGAAGACCCCCCCCGAAATCGCCGCGGTGCGGCGATCTCCCCCCAGGGGGTCGGGCAAGGCTTGGGGCGGTTCGGCGCCTTGCCCGAGG
This sequence comes from Thiomonas sp., assembly GCA_028706735.1. Taxonomy (GTDB): domain Bacteria; phylum Pseudomonadota; class Gammaproteobacteria; order Burkholderiales; family Burkholderiaceae_C; genus Thiomonas. The sequence continues at coordinate 190 of JAQTVS010000021.1, read as the reverse complement.
CCGCGCTCCAGATGCAGCGCTTGATGCCTGCTGAGGCCCTGCGCATTCAGGGCGCGCACAACCTTTCCAACGCACTCGCCGCGCTGGCCCTGGGCGAGGCCGTGGGCGCGCCGCTGGCGCCCATGCTGCACGCCCTGCGCGACTACCGCGGCGAACCGCACCGCATGCAGACCGTGGCGGTGATCGACGG
>JAQTVS010000305.1 GCA_028706735.1 Thiomonas sp. | reverse complement strand
CCGACTGGGCGATGCCGAGCTGTTTTCCAACTACCTGCAGTTCATCAACATACTCATCGCGCAGGCCCCGCGCGGCGTGCGGCCCATGCTCGACAAGCTCGACGTGCTGTTCTCCCAGCTCACCCTGGGCGGCCTGCGGCGCTGGGCGCTGTGGGGTGCGCACGCGCACCGCACCAACTACGAGGAGCAGATCGCCTACTTCAGCCTGGAGAGCAAGGAGTCGCTCGCCATGCTGCAGAAAGAGCGCAAGGGCACGCTGCTGGTGGACGTGCAGCGGCGCATCAATATGTACCTGCGGGCGCTGTGGGCGCGCGACTTTTTCATGCGCCCGACTTCCGGCGACTTTGAAAGCCGCGAGGGCTACAAGCCCTATATCGCGGACTATCTGCTGCACCTGCCAGATGCTTACGACGACCATGCGGGCGTGTCCGGCCTGGAGCTTTACCGCGCCGCCGCCGCGCACTGCGCAGCGCATGTGGTGGAGACCCGAACCCCCATCTCCGCCGAGGCGCTCACGCCCTATCAGATGGCCGTCATCAGCGTGATCGAAGACGCGCGGGTGGAAGCCCTGTCCATCCGCCGCTTTCCCGGCCTGAAGCAGCTCTGGGCCAAGCTGCACGCGGCCACGCCCGACATGACGCACAGCGTGGGCGACTACCTCAACCGCCTTGCACGCGCCCTGCTCGACGACGGCTACGCCGACGCCGACCCGTGGATTGGCGAAGGCCGCGCCCTGTTCGCCGCCGCACAAGACCGCCTGCACGACAACCAGATTTCGTGGGACATCGGCGTCACGCTGGCGCACAGGCTGCAGGCCGACAAGCGTCTGCCGTTCAGCCCGCGCACCGATCTGCTCACCGCACCCTACCGCGACGACAACCGCTACTTCTGGGAATTTGAGGAATTCGACTTCGACAAGGCGGCCAACGCCGGCTATGAATCCATCAAGCAGGTGCGCAAAAACGTCAGCGTGATGGAGATGGCCAACGAGATCGACGTCGAAAACGCCGGAGACGACGCCGAGGAAATCTGGGTGCTCGGCACCGAGCTGTTTCCCTACGAAGACATGGGCAAGAGCTTCAACGAGATGGAAGGCAAGGAGCCCGTCTCCGAGCCCTTCCATTATTCCGAGTGGGACTACCAGATCCAGCTCGAACGCCCCGCCTGGGCCACCGTGCTGGAGCGGCGCGGCAAGCCGGGCGATCTGGCCGTCATCGACGCCATCACCGCGCAGTACAAGCGCGAGATCCACCGCATGAAGTTCCTGCTCGACGCCATGCAGCCGCAGGGCGTGCAGCGCATCCGCAAGCTCGAAGACGGCGACGAGATCGACATCAACGCCGCCATCGCCAGCTTCATTGATCTGCGCATGGGCCAGCAGCCCGACCCGCGCATCATGATGCGCAGCGTGCGCACCGTGCGCGACTTCTCCATCCTGGTGCTGCTCGACCTGTCCGAGTCCACCAACGACAAGGTGGCGGGGCAAGACTATTCCGTGCTCGACCTCACCCGCCAGGCCTGCGTGCTGCTGGCCGACGCCATCAGCAAGGTCGGCGACCCCTTCGCCATCCACGTCTTCTGCTCCGACGGGCGGCACGACGTGCAATACCTGCGCTTCAAAGACTTCGACCAGCACTGGATCGAGGAGCCCAAGGCGCGCTTGGCCGGCATGACCGGGCAGCTCTCCACCCGCATGGGCGCCGCCATCCGCCACGCAGGACATCATCTGCAGCAGCAGAAATCGGCCAAGAAGCTGCTGCTGGTCATCACCGACGGCGAGCCCGCCGACATCGACGTGCGCGACCCGCAATACCTGCGCTCCGACACCAAGAAGGCGGTGGAAGACGTGGCCAAGCACGGCGTCATCACCTACTGCATGAGCCTCGACCCGCGCGCCGACCAGTACGTCGCCCGCATCTTCGGCCAGAACAACTTCATGGTCGTCGATCATGTGCAGCGCCTGCCGGAGAAGCTGCCGCTGCTCTATGCCGGGCTGACGCGGTAAAAGCCGCCCCCGCTCCGTCCAACGCGCAGGCAGGGCGCCCAGGCGCCCTGCCTGCGCCCTTCGCTCCCACGGCGCGAAGGATTGCAGTGTTCTATCCTTCACGCATTCCCCTCAAAGACCCCCATGGACAAATACGTCGGACTCGATCAGGACAGGCACGGCATCACCCAGCTCGGCCGCGTGGTGCTTGACGCCCGGCTGTTCGGCTTCATACCCGACACCCAAGACTGCGCCGGCTGGAACCTCGGCCAGATGCAAGTCTTGATGGACAAGGTCGACAAGGAGTGGGATCAGTACGGCAACCTCCCCAGCCGCCTGCCTCCCGAGCTTGCCGAGCGCCACACCCGCATCTATGCCGAAGCCGTGGCCCGCGCGAAAGAGCGGGGCTGGAATGCGGAGCTGGGGGAAGACGAGTAAGAGCCTGTCCTTTTGATCGCTGCGCCGCCCGATCGCTGCGCCGCTCGCGCCCCGCAGCCGCCCAAGGGATTCGACACGCCAAACCCTCTGCGCATGACCCCCGAAACCAAAGCCCGCCAGCACATCGACCACAAGCTCGAACAAGCCGGCTGGGTGGTGCAGGACGTGCGGCAGATCAACCTCGCCGCCAGCCAGGGAGTGGCCGTGCGCGAATACCCCACCGACACCGGCCCCGCCGACTATGTGCTGTTCGTGGATCGCGTGGCCTGCGGCGTGATCGAGGCCAAGAAAGACGCGGCGGGCGAGAACCTCACCGTGGCCGAGGCGCAGACCGCGCGCTACGCCACCGCCGCGCTCAAATGGCGCAAGGACAACACCCCGCTGCGCTTTCTGTTCGAAGCCACCGGCCAGATCATCCGCTTCACCGACAACGCCGACCCCGCGCCGCGCTCGCGCGAAATCTTCCACTTTTTCACGCCCGCCACCCTCGCGGCATGGGCCGCCCAGCCCGACACCCTGCGCCGCCGCCTGGCCGGGCAAATGCCCGCGTTGCCCGAACGCAACCTGCGCGACTGCCAGATCAGCGCCGTCACCGGGCTGGAGCAGTCTCTGGCACTGAACAAACCCCGCGCGCTGGTGCACATGGCCACCGGCGCGGGCAAAACCTTCACCGCCATCACCGCCGCGTATCGCCTGCTCAAGTTCGGCGGGGCCAGGCGCATTCTGTTTCTGGTCGACACCCGCAACCTCGGCAAACAGGCGCATCAGGAATTCATGGCCTATACGCCGCCGGACGATGGCCGCAAATTTACCGAGCTGTACAACGTGCAGCGGCTGGCCTCACCCAACATCGACCCGCACGCGCAGGTGTGCATCAGCACCATCCAGCGCATGTACGCCATTTTGAGTGGCGAGCCGATCGACGAATCAGCCGAAGACGTGTCGCTCAACGAAGTGCGGCAGACCGCCAATCAGCAAAAGCGCGTGCGCTACAACCCCGCCGTGCCGGTGGAAACCTTCGACTTCATCGTCATCGACGAATGCCACCGCAGCATCTACAACCTGTGGAAGCAGGTGCTCGACTATTTCGACGCCAGCCTCATCGGCCTCACCGCCACGCCGGACAAGCGCACCTTCGGCTTTTTCAACGAAAACATCGTCGCCGAATACACCTACGAGCAATCCGTGGCCGATGGCGTCAACGTCGGCTATGACGTCTACGAGATCGAAACCGACATCACCCAGAAGGGCGCTGAGTTGAAGGCCAAAGAGTGGGTGGACCACCGCGACCGCGCCACCCGCAAAAAGCGCTGGAGCGAAACCGAGGAAGACACCCCCTATACCGGCAAGGAGCTCGACCGCTCCGTGGTCAACCTGAGCCAGATTCGCCAGGTCATCCAAGCGATGAAAACCGCCGTGGAAACGCAGATTTTCCCCGCTCGCCGCGAAACGCCCAAAACCCTCATCTTCGCCAAGACCGAC
>JAQTVS010000304.1 GCA_028706735.1 Thiomonas sp. | reverse complement strand
CCTCGGCGACCGCCGCGCCCAGGCGGCTGCGCAGCGCGGCGATGCGCGCCATGGCGGCGTCCTTGTTGCTGGTCTTGGGCTGGCCAGTCTGCATTTCACCGATGAAGCGGCTGGGGCTGCGCCCCGCTGCGCCGCGCCCTTGCTTGCGCTTCTGGCACCAGCTCAGCACCAGGGTCTGGCGCGCGCGGGTCACGCCCACATACATCAGGCGGCGTTCCTCTTCCAGCGTGGTGTCGGTCAGCGGCCGGTCGTCGGTGAAAAAGGGCAGCAGCCCTTCCTCGCAGCCGGCCAGCACCACATGCGGCCACTCCAGCCCCTTGGCGGCGTGCAGGGTGCACAGGGTCACGGCGTCGCGCTGGTCGCCGCGTTCCTGCAATTGGGTGATGAGCGAAATGGTCTGGGCGATCTGCGTGAGGCCGACCTTGTCCTCCTCGGCCTTGCGCTCGATCCAGCCGCAGAAGTCGTCCACGTTCTTCCAGCGCTGCTCGGCTTCGCGCGGGTTGTCGCTGTGCTCTTCCAGCCAGGCGCGAAAGCCGATGGTGTCGAGCATTTCGCGCAGCAACTCGCCGGCCGGCGCGGTGCGGGCGCGCCATTCGATGTCGTGCAGCAGCCTGCCGAACTCGCGCAGATGATCGGCGGGGCGCGCGCCCACCGCGGCGGGCATGGAATCGCGGAACAGCGCCTCGAACATCGACACTTTCCATTGCCCGGCGAAGGTGCTCAGCGCCGCCAGGGTTTGCGGCCCGATGCCCCGGCGCGGGGTGGTGACGGCGCGCAGAAAGGCGGGATCGTCGTCGGGATTGGCCAGCAGCCGCAGATAGGCGCAAACGTCCTTGATCTCGGCACGGTCGAAAAAGCTCTGCCCGCCGCTGACGACGTAGGGAATGTTGGCGCGGCGCAGCGCCTGCTCCAGCGGACGCGACTGGTGATTGGCGCGGTAGAGCACGGCGATATGCGCCAGCTCGGCGTTGCGCCCGGCACGCAGCGCCTGGACGCGCGCGGCCACCATCTGCGCCTCCTCGTCTTCATTCTGCGCGGCGCGCACCTCCACCGCTTCGCCCTCGCCATGCTCGCTCCACAGGCTCTTGGGATAGAGCTTGGGGTTGCTCTGAATGATGGCGTTGGCCGCCCGCAGAATGGCATTGGTCGAGCGATAGTTCTGCTCCAGCTTGATGACTTCGAGCGTGGGCCAGTCGGTCTCCAGACGTCGCAGGTTGTCCAGCGTGGCGCCGCGCCAGCCGTAGATGCTCTGGTCATCGTCACCCACCGCGGTGAAGCGGCCTTTGTCGCCGACCAGCAGACGCAGCAGGTCGTACTGCGCGGCGTTGGTGTCCTGGTATTCGTCCACCAGCAGGTAGCGCAGCTTGTCCTGCCAATGGGCGCGCACGTCGGCGTGCTGCTGCAGCAGCGTGACGGGCATCCAGATGAGGTCGTCGAAATCGACCGCCTGATAGGCCTGCAGCATGTCGGCATAACGGGCGTACACCTTGGCGGCCACGCGCTCGTCGTCGTTCTCGGCCACGCGCGCCGCCGCTTCGGGCGTGAGCATGGCGTTTTTCCACAAGCTGATGGTCCATTGCCAGCGCCGCGCCTGGGCGTTGTCGGTCGTGGCGCCGGCATCGCGCAGCAGGCCGGTGACATCGTCTGCCGCAAGGATGGAGAACTTGGGCTTCAACCCCAGCGCCTGCCCGCTTTCGCGCAACATGCGCACGCCTAAAGCGTGAAACGTGGAGATGGCGAGTTTGCTGGCCACGCCGCGCTTGTCCACCAGTTGCGCCGCGCGTTCGCGCATTTCGGCTGCCGCCTTGTTGGTGAAGGTGATGGCGGCGATGTGCTCCGGCGCAAGACCTGCGCGCAGCAGCCGCCCGATCTTGTGCGTGATGACCCGCGTCTTGCCGCTGCCTGCCCCGGCGATGACGAGGCAAGGCCCGGAGAGATGGGCGACGGCACGTTCCTGGGCAGCGTTGAGCATGGGGCAGTTGATAACGCAAAGCGGTGCAGTGTAAGACCCGCACCACAGCGCGAATCAAACCAAGGCCCGGTCCGCCTTCGCCTTGCCGTAGGAACGTTCAACTCTGGCGACGCGGACCGCATAGTCGGCATACCACTTGGCCTTGCCCTGGGCTTGCGCGCCAAGGTGCTCGACCTGTTGTTTCCAGCGGGCCACCGCATCCAGGGACGCCCAATAAGACACGGTGATGCCAAAGCCGTCTGCGCGCCGGACGCTCTCGATCCCAAGATAGCCCGCTTGTTTGGGCGCCAGTTCGGCCATGCGCATTGACATTGCGCCATAGCCAGCATCGTCCGCGGACCGCAGGGATGAAAAAATCACCGCGAAATACGGAACCTGCGCATCAAAGCGCGCTATGGGGGAAGCCGCAGGACTCTCACTGGCCTGTGCGCCTTGCGCCCGGTAGGGCTCATCCGCAGGCAGGAATACATGCTCGGCACGTGCCTGCCCGATCCACTTGGCCACCGCCGGATGGGCGGCAACGTCCTGCACATAACGCCAGGCCCAGTCCGGCAGCGTGGGCCGATAGGTGAGAAAGCGCATGCAGACCGGGGCGTAGAACGCATCGACCAGGCCGAATGCGCCGAACAGGAAGGGGCCGCCGCTGGCCTGCAGCGCGCCTTGCCACAGTTGCAGGATCTGGTCGATGTCGCGCTGCACGGCGAGGTTCCAGCCACGGCCCGGCAAGTCGGCCTCAATATTCATCACCATGTGCTCGCGCAAGGCGCCGAAGCCGCTGTGCATGCTGGCGCACAGGCTGCGCGCCCGGGCGCGGGCGGCGGCGTCGCGCGGCCACAGCGCATGCTGCGGAAATCGCTCGGCAAGGTATTCACCAATGGCCAAGCTGTCCCAGATGCGCAGATCGCCGTCTTCGAGCACCGGCACCTTCGCCACTGGCGACAGGGGCGACACCTGCGCGGCAAACTCGGGAGTATCGAGCCAGTGCTGGCGTTCCTCGAAGGGGATGGCAAACGCGGTCATCGCCACCCAGGGGCGCATGGACCAGGAGGAGTAATTCTTGTTGCCGATATGAAGAACGAACATGACGGGGTTTCGCGGGAGAGGGGAACGCCGCCATTCTCCCGCCCGGTCGTACGGTTGCCAAACAGCTTTTTCGCATGACCGCCATGCGGGCAGCGCATGGCTGTGCAACTTTCAAAATCAGCGCCCCGCGGTCGCCCGCATCTGCCCGTATTCCGACTCCCGGTATTTCGGGTCGAGATAGGTCGGAGCCATCGCCTCCACCGACTCTGGGTGCGGCACGCCGAGCGCGGGCGCGAAGCCGGGCATGGCGCCGCTGCACACGCTGTCGACCTTCATGGAATCGAGGTTGTCGCGGCTCATCACCGGCGTTCCCGGGGCGAGTTCCATCATCAGCGCCTGCAGCCGCCCCAGCGCGTCGGGCAGGGGGACGATGCCGCGCCCTCTGCCGCCGCCCACCCGCGCCCACTTGCCCGACAGGCGCACCAGTTCGGCCAGGGCGTAGGTATTGGGGCCGCACAGCTCATAGGTCTGGCCGATGGTGTCGCGCGCCTGCGCACCCACCAGACTGCTGGCGAAGGCCGTGACCACGTCACCCACGTAGACCGGCGCGAAGCGGGTTTTCGCCCCGGCCAGCGGCACCACGGGAAACGCCCGCTGCAAACTGGCGAAGGTATTGAGAAAATTGTCTTCGGGACCGAACACCACGGAGGGCCGGAAAATGGTGAGATCCAGTCCGGTCTGCGCCTTGAGCGCAGCCTCGCCATCGCCCTTGGAGCGCAGATACATCGACGGCCCATTGGAATCTGCCCCCAGCGCGCTCATGTGCACCAGGCGGCGCACGCCGTGCTGCGCACAGGCGGCGGCGATGCGGCGCGGCAACTCCACATGCGCGCGGGCAAAGTCGGGACCGTAAG
>JAQTVS010000303.1 GCA_028706735.1 Thiomonas sp. | reverse complement strand
AGTAACCCTGCCCCTGAAAACGCAGACCGAATGACGAGGCAATCACCGCCTGACGCACCTGACGCACCACAGGCAGGTGATGCAACGTATCGTGGAAACCCAGCGGAAAGCCCACCACGAGCAAAGAGGTTCCCACCTCCACATCATCAAGCGAGCTTTGCAGATGCGCCGGGGTGAAAGAGCGGATCGCCAAAGACGCAGGCATGGCGTTGCGATCGAGCTCAATGACCGCCACATCGATCTCCCCGCCCGGGTCTTTCCCTTGATGCCAGACGCTTTTTCCGTCACGGTACAGCAGCACCGACAACGCCGCGTGTCGCGTGAGGTTGTCTTCGTCGGTATGCAGCTCGATTTCGATGCGGTTGGGATGGTGCCCGCTCGGAGCATCGATCACCACATGGCGACTGGTCACCAGAAACAACCGCGCGTCACGCGAAAAGAAAAAACCGCTTGCGCCGGTCAACGCCTGATCGTTGTTGAACGTGGAGACGCGCGCCGTGGTGAGTAGCAAAGGTTCGATCAAGGAAATGGTCCGGTTTGTGCTGCACTGGGTGTTGCCTGCACCTGCATTCTGCGCCACGTTTTTTTGCAACCAGGCACGCAAGCGGCATATCGAGTACAATGAACACCGTAGTAAACGCAAAAGTAGGTCGTTTTGAAGAAGATCGTCGAAACCCATTCCGTCTGCTCTGCAGCGGTTTGCGGCCTGATTGAATTCCCCAAGTGATTTCTGGCGTGTTTCTGCACTGCGCTGGCATGTTGCTGCGCAGCTCATTCACCTTTAGGAACTCAAAAATGGCTATGCAAACTGGCTCCGTCAAATGGTTTAACGAAAGCAAGGGCTTTGGCTTCATCGCCCAGGACGGCGGCGATGCCGACCTGTTCGTGCATTTCAGCGAAATTCAAGGCAATGGCTTCAAGACCCTGGCGGAAAACCAGCGCGTCCAATTCGAAGTCAAGCAAGGCCCCAAGGGTCTGCAAGCCTCGAATGTGACCGCGCTTTGATCACGGTCTGATCCCGCAAGGGCTCAAACAAAAAACCGCAGCCCTGGCTGCGGTTTTTTTATTCCCGATGCGGGACAATACACACAACAAGGAGCGTCATCATGCCAAAAGGTCAACAACGGACGAACAAGGAAGTCAAAAAACCCAAGGCGGACAAGTCTCCGGCCAAACCGATTTCGCCAGATGCGGTGCGGCCGGGAATCGTCACCCTCGTGCCAGATCGCCACAAGAAAAAATAAGCGGCACGCGCGGCTGCGCGCGTTCTTCAGGGCTTGGGTTTCAGGCTCAGAATCCACTTGGCCAGATCAAGCGCCTGATGCGGATTCAGGTAGCCATCCGGCGCATACGCCGGCATGGGGATGACTCCCCATGTGCCTTGATGTCCATTCAGAATGGCGTCCTGCAGAATGGCGGCGGCATTGGGGTTGCGGGCATAGCGCTGCGCCACCGCGGTGTAAGCCGGCCCGACCTTCTTGTGGTTGATGGCGTGGCAGGCAAAGCAACCCTGCAACTTGGCAAGTTTTTGCATGTCGGAAGCGGAGGCGGCCCACGCAACGGAAGCCGCCCCCCATGCGAGCGCGCCAGCGGCCAGGATTTGGCGGAGCAGGATCACTTGAATTGCTGCCCCATGGTGGCGCCCTTTGAAATCTGTGTGAGATAGGCCACGAGGTCGATCATTTCCGGGCTGTTATACGCCGGGGGCTTGCCGACGAGGCCGGCGCGCACGCAATGCACAATTTGCCGTTCAAGGGTGTAGACCGCGTGTTTCTTGCCCTTGAACTTCGGATACTTGGCCGCTGCGCCGATCAGACTGGGCAGATGGGCGCCCGCCGGGGTTGTGCCCTCGGCCTTGCCGCCATCGGTATGGCACGCGGCGCAGGTCATGGCATGGCTGCTGAAGGCATTGGGCGGCACCCAGGTCTGCTTGGTGCCGAAGCTGTCGTTGGCGAAAATCTGCGCGCCTTGCGCTGCGGCCTCGTCGATGGAGGACACCTTGGCGGTGGCTGTAAACCTGCCAGCCGGGGCCGCGGCGACGCAGGCCAGGGGAACGAGCAGCGCTGCGGCGCAGGCCAGCCTTGCTGCGGCGAGGACGGAGGGTTTGGGGCACATGGGGCTCTCCTCGGTGCGGCCGGGCCGGGGCGCCCGTAGCCTGGTCCGATTGTGCTGCGCGAGGGCCGGGAGGGGGGTGAGCAGATGCGTGAAGATGTTGCAGGGTGTGGCGCCGCGCCGGTCAAACGGCGGACGCGGACTTCATGCGGGGCTGCGCGCCAGGACGCGCATCTGCCTGTCCTGCCAGCCGGCGAACACCAGCAGGGCGACGCCGGCGCCGATCAGGGCGAAAAACAGGTCCTCCTGCGTGTCCCACGGATCGCCCTGGGTGCCGAGGAAGTCCTGCGCCCCCATGCCCAGCGCCAGCGCCACCCACCATTCGATCAGTTCGTAGACGGCGCTGATCGCCAGCGCCACGCACGCGCTCAGGAAGCCGGCCATGCGCCGGCTGGTCAGAAAGCCGCCACGCAGCAGGATTTCCCGCGCCACCAGCGCGGGCACCAGGCCCTGCATGAAGTGGCCGATCTTGTCGTAGGGGTTGCGGGTCAGGTGCAGCGCATCCTGCAGCCAGAAGCCCTGCGGCACCCGGGCGTAGGTGTAGGCGCCGCCGAGAATGAGCACGAGGGCATGCAGCGCGATCAGCCAGTACAGCAGCGGGGTCAGCGGGAATCGCCGCCAGGTCGCTGCCAGCACCGGCAGGGCGATGAGCACGGGAGCGACCTCGAGCAGCCAGGTGGCGCGGTCGTATGGTGCAATGCCGGAGACGGCCAGCGCCAGCAGGACGAGCGTGCCGAGGGCGAGGGGCGTGCGAGGGGAGATCGGCATGACGGTTCAGGCGTGGCGGAGGATGGAGCGGACTTTCCCAGCGGCAAACGGGATGGGGTTGGTGCATGCAGGCCGAAACGTCGACACTGGCCATGAGTATGGCATGCGCGGTGCCGGGTTTCGCGATCTCAGCGCGAAGGCCGGCCGATGCTGAACCTGCTCTGGCCGTGGATGCAATTCTGCTTGTGCGCGGTGGCGATTTCGGTCGCGGGTTACCGGCTCGCCATCGACGGCGAGCGCATCGGCCAGGCCTGGGGACTGACCGGGAGCTGGGTGGGGCTGGCGATGCTGGCCTCGGTGACCTCGCTGCCCGAACTGATCACCGGCGTCAGCGCGGTCACGCTGGCACATTCGCCCAATATCGCGCTGGGCGATGCGCTGGGCAGTTGCGTGATCAACCTCGGCTTCCTGGTCGTGGCCGACTTTGTGCTGCGCGGCGAACCGCTCTACCGCAGGGCAAGTTCCTCGCACCTGCTCTCGGGAGCGTTCGGTGTGGTGATGCTGGGTTTCATCGGCATGAACATCCTGCTGGCGCACATTCCCGGATTTCATCAGCCGGCGCTGGATGGAGTCGGCCTGTACAGCCCTGTGGTCGTGCTGCTGTATCTGGTTGCGCTGCGCATGGTGTTTCACTACGAGCATGCGCAACCAAGGGCTCCGGGCGGCGCGCAGCCAGAAGACCGCGAACAGGACGGACGGAACACGCCGCAGCGCGCGTTGCTGCGCTTTGCGCTGGCCGCGCTGGTGGTGGCCGCGGCCGGGGTGTGGCTGCCCGTCGCCGGCGCGCAACTGGCCGATGCCATGGGATGGAATCGCAGCTTCATCGGAACGCTGTTCATCGCCCTGGCGACTTCGCTGCCCGAACTGGCCGTCACCCTGTCGGCGCTCAAGCTGCGTGCGCTCGACATGGCCGTGGGCAATCTGCTGGGCAGCAATCTGTTCAACGCCGTCATCATCGCGGTGGATGATGTGGCCTATCGCCAAGGCCCGCTGCTCGAGCATGTGTCGCCGCTGCACGCCGTCACCGCGATGTCGGCGGT
>JAQTVS010000020.1 GCA_028706735.1 Thiomonas sp. | reverse complement strand
CATGTCGCGCAGCGCGTAAAGCTGGGCGAACAGCGCGTCGTTTTCGTCCACGAGCAGGCTTTCGGTCAATTCGAGTTCGAGCGTGGCGGGCGGAATGGCGTGGCGAGCCAGCGCGTCTTGCACCTGCCCCACGAGTGCGCCCGATTCAAGCTGAACGGCGGAGACATTGACCGAGACCCGCGCAATGTCGATGCCTGCGCGCAGCCACATCGCCATCTGCTGGCAGGCGGCGTCGAGCATCCAGCGGCCGATGGGCTCGATCAGCCCATACGACTCGGCCACGGCAATGAACGCATCGGGCAACAGCAGCCCGCGCTGCGGGTGATGCCACCGGATCAGCGCCTCGGCGGAGGTGATCCGGCCATTGGCGGCGTTGACGCGCGGCTGATAGTGGGCGACAAATTCACCACGCTCCAGCGCCTGCCGCAGGTCGGCCAGCAACTGAGCCAGCGTGCGGGCTTCGGCATCGAGCGTGGGGTTGAACAGTTGGGCGCGGCCGCGGCCATAGGCTTTGGCGGCGTATAGCGCGATGTCGGCGCAGCGCAGCAGTTCGTTGCGCTCGCGCGCATGCTGCGGGCACAGGGCAATGCCCACGCTGGCGCCCACCTGAACCGGGCCGCCCGCCAGATCGAAGGGCTCGCGCAGGGCGCGAATCGCCATGTCCGCAACGGCCTGCGCCGTGGCCGCGTCGGCCAAGGGCAGCACCAGGGTGAACTCATCTCCACCCTGGCGCGCCACGATGCCGTTGGCCTGCAGACGGGTGCGCAGCCGCTCGCTGGCCTGGCACAGCAGCGCGTCGCCCGCAGCATGGCCGCGGCTGTCGTTGACTTCCTTGAAGTTGTCGAGGTCGATATAGAGCAAGGCCAGCGGGGCGACGGTCTGCCCAGGCGTCAGCAGGGCGTCGAGCTTTTCGTGCAGGCCGTGGCGGTTGAGCAGGCCGGTGAGGCTGTCGTGCGTGGCCTGATGCTGCAGCGCCCGTTCGCGGTCTTGCGCGGCCAGACCCACGGCCAGGCGGTCACGCACCTCGGCGGCGGCTTGCAACTCGCCCGCGGCGGGCTCGGCAGGCAGGCCGAGGGCGATGAGCGCCTGCACCGCTTCGCCCTGCCGCAGCGGCAGCAGCGCCACCCAGTCGGCCGCAGGGGGCATGAGGCTGCGCAGGCAGGGGGCGTCGCGCAGGGCGTCTTCGCCCGCATGGTTGATCTGAAACTGCCGATCCCCTTGCAGCCCTGACCATTGAGACTGGGCGACCGCACCGCAGGCCACATCGCGCACGTCGAACACAGTGTTGTGCGTCTTGCCGTCTTGCCACAGCACGGCGCGGCGGAAATTTTGCGGCTCTTTCTGCCAGATCACCGCAGCGCTGGCCTTGGGGTAGAGCCCTTCGAGTTGATCGAGCACGCGCCGGGCCAGGCTGTCTACCGAAGCGCCCGACAGAATGTCGCGGTCCATCGCGGCCAGCCCTTCCAGCGCATGAAACTGCGCGCCGATCTTGGCCGCCATGTCGTTGAACGCACCGGCCAGCACGCCGAACTCGTCTTGGCTGTGCACTGGCACGCGCGCGCTGTTGTCGCCCGCGGCCAGGCTGCGTGTGCCCGCGGTGAGTTGTTCCAACGGCACCAGCGTGCGGCGAATCTGCCGCTGCGCGAGCAGGGCGATCAGCAGCAGCGTGGCCGCCGCTACGAGGCCCAGCCACACCGCCAGCGGCCAGCCCAGCCAACTCACGCGGGGCGGCGGCGCTTGCTGAATGAACAGCCAGTCTGGAGCGCCAAACTCGCCGCCGAGAAAGAGCTGAAAGCGAAACACCGAGTCGGCCGCCGCGCCGCGTTGGGCGGCAGGCGCGGTGACGTTGGCAACGGGGTAAAGCGAGGTTCCTTCGGCATTGCGCACGCTCCACACGCCGCCATCCATCGCATCGTGCACCGGGCCCCAGAGGAATTGCGGGTTGAGTTCTGCAATCCACCGCGGCTGCCTATTTTGCAAAGCGGCCAGGTAGACCCGTGTTGGCTCGCCCGTCGCGCTATGCGTGCGCAACAACACCTGCGTCAAACCGGCGCTGGCATCCATGAGGGGTTGAGCCGGCGGAATGGCGGGGAAGGCGCGCTGCCAGTTGCGCCACAGATTGGCGGCGTTGGCGGAGGCCCATTCTGGCTTGCCCTCCGGCGTTTGCAGCAGCAGCGCGTCAAACACCCGCCCTAAACCCGGGGGCTGCGCGTCAGACTGCGGCGCAGAGGACGGCAAGGCGAGCAGCAGGGTTTTGGCCGTGAGCAAACGGTCGAACACCTGACGGCTCACCTGCCGGGTCATGCGCTGCTGGCTCTGCACATTGAGCTGCCGCGCCACCTGATTGACCGCCGTGCTCGACAACCAGTCCGACAGCGCCAGCGGCGCCAGGGCCGCGACGACAAACAACGCAAACAACTGGCGCCCCAAACGGCTGCCGGAAAACCAGGCGGACAGGCGCGGCGGGCGCATCGGCGCTCAACAACAATGCGGCGTAGCGCCGCAGGGGAAGTCAGAGGCGCAGACCACGGGCTCAGTAATTGGCGGCCAGACCGATATACGCGCCGTTGTTCGCACGGATGATGTCGTCGAGGCTGGCCTTGTTGCTGATCTGCGATTTAGTCTGCCCGTTCGCGCCCATGCTGTAGAGATCGAAGTCGGTGTTGATGGGGTTGAGCGCCTTGTCCTTGCGCGCGTGGCCTTTGCCGTTTTCCTCAATGTTGTAGTAAACATATGCGTGGCCCCAGGGGTCGAGCTTTCCCGCCATGCCGATGTCGGCCAGCGAGTTGGGCAGCGTGCGGTTGTAAACCCAGTAATTCTGGATGGCCGCAGAGATGGACACCACATCTTGCTGCGCCTGCGCATTCTCAACCTTGAGCCGGTAGCCGCTGTAAATCGGCAGGGCGATGGCGGTGAGCACGCCCACCAGGGCGATGGCCATCATCAACTCCAGCAGGGTAAAGCCGCGCGAGCGCATGCTAGGCGTGCAGGAGGGGGTGGACAGGTTCATGCAAGCTTTGTAGCGCCGCCACCCAGTACGTAACAAGGGCCGCACTTCAGCGCGTGGCCGGTTTTGTGAAATGCGGCACAAACCAGTGGCGCGCTGTGGAGGAAAACCCACAAGGCGCTGCCGGGTTGGCGGCGCCGTTCCAATCAATATTGGCGCCAGGCGATGGGTTTGTTCATCACGCTGCCACCGAACTCAATTGGGTTAATCCCTTGCGCGGGAGAGGGCGGCTGGCTGTTGCCGGGATAAACCAGCGTGCCAGAGGCGGTCACTGTATAAGAAGGCGTATATGGGATGCCTAAACCCAGTGAAATAACGCCATTGGTGACAGCATTATTTTTGTAGGTAATTGGTATTTTCGGCAGCCCGCCACTCACCAAATCGAACAAGTCGTAATAACCAGTGCCAGTTTCCCCACAGGTTCCAGTGGGCGGGACATAGACCGGGACCACTAGCACGCCGTTGATTAGTGCTGGGGCAGCGGAAATTTCCCCATTGACTTGCAAGGCCATGACGGCGGTGTTGGAGGCGAGGCCCCCCGAATTATTCGGCAAATATCCGCTTGGGGAACTGCCGCCTGCGCTTGCCCAGATCGGCTGAGAGTTTGCTCCAGAAAGAGAAAATGCCTCAATTTCTTTTTTTGACGCGGCCCAAATGTAAGGTAGCCCACCAATTTCGGTATATCCCACAAAATTTACCGGGTCTGCTGGAGTCATGGCCGCAACTTTCACAGATCCGCTCGCATCAGTCGACGCGGAACCGGACACGTTCAAACTCCACACGCCACCTTTTGTATCTCCCATCCACAGCGTGCCAGTGGACGGTACATAGGTGATGGAACTGTTGGCGATGAAGGGCAGCGTTGCAGAAAATGCAGAATTGGCTCCAGTTGCAACATTCACTTCATACAGCTTGCTCGTGGTCGTTGTCGTCCCTCTTGTGGTGGTTGTGGTGTTGACAGTGAACACTGCATACTGCTGGCCATTGATGGTGGCAATGACGGGCGCTTGCTCTTGTGGGGAACTGCCGTTTGTCACACTGATTCCCCAAGTTTGTTTGCTGGGCATCGGTGCGCCCGAGGTATTTGTAGCCAGCTGCAGAGCGTAGTGATATGCCCCACCGGCAGCGGTTCCGACGACATAAGTGGACCAGTTGCTGGCAGTCGGCGCGGTAGTTGTATTCACGGCGTCAGCAGTCACAAACTGGCCGTCAAAGCAGGCGCCATTGGTATTCGGATTACCGCAAAGCGCGCCCACGAGGCCGGGCGCATTACCCAGTGAGGCGACAAATGGGCGTGGCATCCAGCCCCAAATCAGATTGCCGCTTGTGGCATCAACCGCATAGAGAAAACCATCGTTGCTGGTGAACAAAACGGCCTTCTCGCGACTGCTGTTTGCCCGGGCAAAAGCCACATAGCCAGGCAGGTTGAGCAAGTTGGCATTGCCCGGGGCGCCCAAAAACGCAGCGGCGTCATTGCTGCTCATTCCACCCAGCATCCACCCCGCCTTGCGTCCTGCAAGATAGCTACAGGTGCCGTTGGTGTAATTGGGATCGATGGTGTAAGACTGGATGATTCCAATGCCGGTACTTCCAGAGGGTAGGCAAGTAGAAGTCGTCCATGTGCCGAACGCGGCTGAGTCAAGGGCAGTGATCAGCTTTTGGCTCCCCGAGCCGGTCTGGCCACCCGTAGGGGTTGTTGAGGTGGAGTAAAGACTAGTCGCGCGGGTGCTGCCCGACATGTGGGTTGCATCGCCCGCATCCCACACGGGGTTGCCGGAAGCTGTGCCTAGCGGCGCGCTTGCGCTTGAGGTTGGCGTCGCAACGGTTTGATACGCCTGAACGTGACCTGCAATGGGGTTTGGATCGCTGCTCAACGAGTAGATATAACTGCCGCCCGAGATCGAAACCGGGGCAACAGGCGACGTGACTGCCTGCGTGGCCGGTACGACCTGGAAGCAGGTAATTTCGTGAACGTTGTCGCTACCTCCAGTGGACGCGCCGAAACCAAAGCGAAATGTCGATGGCATAGGGCCATACAAAGCCGGGTCAGCAATGCTGACATTGGTGAGAACTGGTGTGCCAAACCCGCTCACTGTATTTGTCGCATTGTATTTATACCAAAGGCTGAGTAGGCCATTGGGTGTGATCTCAAGCGTGTAGGTAATGGGTGTCGCTGCGGTGCGCGTTGTGGCCGATTCATTTGCAATCGCCAGCCCGGTTGGGTAACCATTAGGACCGGGAGGAACCAATTGATAGTCTGGCAGCGTTTTTCCACCATATGAGCCGCCATTTTTGCAGGTGCTTCGCACATCGGCAGCCGTGGCGCCGCCCTTTATGGCGTTGAGTGCTGCGAGGTTGATATTTCCGTAGCCGCGAATACCGATTTCTCCAGGATTTTGTTGGTTTGGGGATGAGGTTGGATTAATTCCTGTTCCGGTGTTATCGCCCTGATTGAGGAAATTTCCAAATTCATCCATCCCCAAGCCGAGATAGGCACCACTCATGCCGTCATACGGATAATTCGTGTTGGAACAGCTATACCCCAAACTTCCTCCCCACGCACCAACATTTGGGGTTGCTGTGCCATTCAAGATATAGAACCCGATACCGTCTGCGCCATGACCCCCGCTGCCATCGCCTCCATAGGTGTAGGTCGTGAATGTCACCCGGATGCCTTGATTCGAGGGATATGTCTGGTCCAGGATGATTGCGCCAGCCTGTTGGAGGTAACACACGTTGGTTCCGCCGACGGTCGCGCAGCCGTTCGTCAGTCGGAGGGCGCCTTGCCCTGGAGCATCTTGGTTGTTGGTCAGCCCGGTTTGTGTTTGCGCTGGTGTTGTTGGCGTTGCTCCATACGACAGAACGCCCATTGCGTAGTAACTATCGCCCAAGCACGCTGGAATGCCGGTGTTGCTGGCCCCGCTGGGGCCACTATTGGTGGCAGAGCCAGCAGTTAAACAGGCTCCACCGAAGGAATGCCAATTCAAATTTGGCGCTGCTCCAGTGAAATCCTCTTGCAGCACATTTGCGGTCTGTGCCTGGGCAAAGGCAAAAGCCAGCATGGTGCTGAGCGCGATGCCTGCGCTCAGCCAGATCATGATCCGACGTAGCAGAGATTGAGTGGTCATGATGGGCAATCCATTCAAGAATCAAGGGTGGTCACTGTGAGTAAATGCTGGAGCCGTATCAAGAGGACCCCGGTGTGCAGAGTTTGAACACGCTTTCGGTGTTGACTCCCGTCTGGCCGTTGGCTTCCTGCACATGCAGAAAAATGTCGTAATAGTTCGCGGTGAATCCGGTCGTGCCGCAGCTGTAGGCGTCGGTTGGCAAATTGGTTGGCACGACGGTGACAAGAGCCGTGTAGCCCGCGGCAATCGCTGGCGGTGCAGGGCTGATGGCGCTGGCCACGTTGCTCAAGGTGTCGCAGGTTTTGGCGGCCTGGCAGCTCTGCCAATAGGTGGAGGCAGCGCTCGATCCAGGCACGGCCCACGGGCTGCTGGTATTGGGCGGGAGGTAGAACCAGGACGCGCCGTTTGCGGCGATTTCCAGTGGCACATCGCCTGCGCCGCTTGCCGTTTGGATGATCGCCTGCTGCACCTGCCGCAAGGCCAGATCGCCGGCCTGCACGTCTTTCTGCCGCTGCACGGTGTTGCCGGTCATCACCCCCTGGAGCAGTGTTCCGCGCATGGTGAACAATACGCCGAACAGCAGCACCACCAAGGTGATGAGAGTGAGCAGCAGCACGTAGCCCCCCTCGTCGCGACGCGTCAGGTTGGGGGTCAGTGCGGCCATAGCTGGTTCCGAACGGCAAATTCGGATTCGATGACGGAAAAATGGTTGTGGCTGTAGTCGAGCAGACCGCCAGCGCCGGTGGGCACGGTGTAGGGGGTGAACTGTGCCGGGCCCAGGCTCGGGCTGGGCAGGGCGATGGTTGCAGGCGCGGTGTAGCCGGTGTCGTTCTGCAGCGATTTGGTGACCAGCGCGAACAGTACGCTGCGCACATTTGCTGTGTACTGGCCGCTTACGACGGCGGGCCATGTGAGGTAATTGGTCACGCTGCCGGAGTTGTTTTCATCTACCCCGAACAGCGCCTGCAGGCTGACCACGCCGGCCGCCACGGGCACTGGCGGGCTCATGAGCGCGTCGGTCTGCGCATTGAGCACGGCGCGCACCAGCACTGGGTAGGAGCCGCCACCCGCATTCGCATATTGGGCGATGTAATAGACCACGGTCTGCACGTTGCTGTTGGTTTGCGGCCCCAGGTCGGTAAGGCGCGATTGCACGAAATTCGGATTGGTCAGCATGCCGCCGGGCGGCAGCGCCCCGGCAGCGATCAGCTGGTTGTTGAAGGGTGCGTAACCAGTGCTGGGAAACAGTGTGCTGCTATTGCTATTGATATAAGTGGATGAGGGTGAAGTGCTGGGTCCGATATAGGCGATAGGAACCCGGAAACACACCAGTTTCCCATTGAGCGGCATGCGCAGCAGTGCAGCATCGCCCACATTCAGGCCTGCGGTGGAACCCAGGGGCAGTTCACTGCTGTTGAGCGTGCCTTGGCCGTTGTCGGCTTTGGTGGTGGAGTTCTGCACGACGTAAGCGGTGGGGTTGCCGTTGCCTGGCGTTTGCAGCGCGCTGGTGGCACCGGTAAAAAACAGCATGTCGGTGAACTGCTGGTTGGTGCCATAGACCGAGGGGTCAGGCGTGATGCTGGGGTAGTAGGCACTGCCTGCTGTGGTGCTGGTGGGCAGGGCCATCGGCTGCGACGCAGCAGAGACTGGGTACTGCGCAAACGGCTGGCTTCCGCCGATGCTGCTGTCGTAGGCCAGCAGCATGCTGCAGCGCGACTGCACGCCGCCGAGCATGAACCCGGCGTTGGACAGATCGCGGCTAATCAGATCGAGCGCGGCGCGGGTCTGGGTATCTCTCTGCATCACGTCGCTCATCTGCACGTTCTGCTTGGTGAGGGACGACTGCACCAGTAGCACGGCGATGGCGAAGATCAGCCCGATGACCAGGGCCACCATCAACTCGATGAGGCTCAGGCCGTGCTGGCGGCGGGCGGCGGATAAGGAAAGGGGGGTGGAGAGGTGTCGCATGTCAGAAGCCCGCCTGATATTGATAGGTCTGGCTGCGCACGCCGCCACCGCCCTTGCCTGCGGCCCAGGCGATGGTCAGCGTCACCCCGCACAGCGGCGCATTGGGGTTACTCACATCGCAGGGGTTGCCGTCGGCGCCCGCTCCGGTGGTGATGGTGACCTTGGCGCCTGGAAGCATCATGGATGGGCTGTTGAAAATATTGGCCAGCCACGGTTGCAGGGCGGCGGGGGCGCTTGCGGATGCACTGCTGTAGCTTTGCGTGACGCCCGCGCCGAGCTGCGACACCACCTGCGGGCTGGCCTGCAGAATGGCCCAGAACTGGTTGCCGAAAGCTGCGGTGTCCAGCGTTTCCTGGTTGGCGGTCTGTGCCGGCACGGCCAGGCTATAAAGCGATGCGATCGACAGCATCCCCAGGCCGAAGATGACGATGGCAACCAGCACACTGATGAGCGACATGCCGGCCTGATGCATTGCGGCGCGGGCAGGGGAAGTGGATGGGCGCGTCATGATGCGGTGTTGGCGTTGAGAATCACACTGCCCGAGGCGAGCACCTGCAACGTCCAGGTCTGGCCTTGCGCAGCAGTGACCGTGATGGTGGGCGCCGTGTTGATGAAACCTTGGCTATCGAAGGTGAGCGTCTGCGTGTTGCCACCGGTGATGCTGCAGGACACGTTCGGGTAGCTGGCTGCGATTTGGCTCGGCGACATCGAGTGCTCCGCAATCACCGTACCGCCGACACTGGTGCTCCAGGTGCAGGTGTTGTTTGCCCCAAGGGTGATAGTGACCGGCTGCTGCGTAGTTACCGCCTGATTACGCGCCCAGGCCACGTCTTGCGGAAACTTGTTGACCAGCACCGAGGTTTTGCCGGAATCGACCATGCTCACTAGATTGGGCACGACCATCAGGCCGAGGATGGCTGCGATGCCGATGGTCACCATCATTTCGATGAGGGTGAAGCCGGCCTGACGGAGCTTGAGAGTGGACATGCCAAGTGTTTCCGGACTGATCGCGCGCCCAGCCGTTCGCGGTGGTTCCGGCTGGCAGAGGCGGCGTGCTGGGCGGCGTGTTCACCCCGGGCGGCATGACCCAACCGGAGGCGGGCACGCTGGTGGTGTATTTGTTGCCGTCTTGGTCGATGGCGTAGCTGGGGGCCGCCAGGTTGCCCGTCGGTGTCGCGGCGAGGGTGAAGGCGGTGGCGGTCAGCGTTTGGCAACTGAACTGGTAGTCTTTCGCAGTGGGCGGCGTCGTGCAGATTGGGGCGCCGACATAGGTCCGGTTGTCCTGGTAGTACTGCTGCAGGGCGACGCTCATGCCCGACAGCCCAGAGAACGCCTCGGTCAGCTTGCTGCGCGTGACATATTGGTTGTAAGCCGGAATGGCGATGGCCGAGAGAATGGCGATGATCGCCACGACGATCATCAATTCAATCAGGGTGAAACCGCGGTTGCGCTGCATGGATGGACTCTCCTTGCGCGCATTGTTTCGTCTCTGGCAGGATGCGCCGCAGACTTTCCGACGAACGGTATCAATCATCCGACGAACGGTCGGAATTTTCGTGTCGTTACCCAGGGCACATTCGGTTGCAATCCGGATCGACAAGGCAGGCGCGCCGACCGACGGAGGGGTTCAGGCCATCCAGGCCGCAGTCGTGGAGTCTTGCGGGACGGCCTCTTGAAACCCGAAAGTCCGTCCCTATAATTAGCACTCGTTGAAGGTGAGTGCTAACAGCCGTGTCATCGCACTGTCCTGCATGCGCCTTCAAAATGGGTTTCTAGCCGTCGGTTCCGGGCATCGTCCGGGAGGCGGTTTGTCATTGGGCTCCAAGCAGGCGCCCGGTTTTCCACAAACTTCAGGAGATTTGCATGAAATTGCGCCCTCTGCATGACCGTGTCGTGGTCAAGCGTATCGAACAAGAAACCACCACTGCCTCGGGCATCGTGATCCCGGGCAGCGCGGCGGAGAAGCCGGATCAAGGCGAAGTGCTGGCCGTGGGTCCGGGCAAGCATGACGACCAGGGCAAGCTGGTGGCCATGGCGGTGAAGGTGGGCGACCGCGTGCTGTTCGGCAAGTACGCTGGCCAGACCGTCAAGGTCGACGGCGACGAGCTGATGGTGATGCGCGAAGACGACCTGATGGCTGTCATCGAGAAGTAATTCCAGATCCAGATGGGCTGATGTCGCGGCCTGCGTGCCTGCCACATCGGCGCTGATTCCTGCTTCAACTGCTATTTACGGAGAATTTCAATGGCTGCAAAAGACGTGATTTTTGGTGCGGACGCCCGCGCCCGCATGGTGGAAGGCGTGAACATTCTCGCCAACGCTGTCAAGACGACCCTGGGCCCCAAGGGCCGCAATGTGGTGCTCGAGCGCTCGTTCGGCGCCCCCACCGTGACCAAGGACGGTGTGTCCGTGGCCAAGGAAATCGAGTTGAAAGACAAGCTGCAGAACATGGGCGCGCAGATGGTCAAGGAAGTCGCTTCCAAGACTTCCGACAACGCCGGTGACGGCACCACCACCGCCACCGTGCTGGCCCAGGCCATCGTGCGCGAAGGCATGAAGTATGTGGCCGCCGGCATGAACCCGATGGACCTCAAGCGCGGCATCGACAAGTCGGTCACCGCCCTGGTCGAAGAGTTGAAGAAGGCCTCCAAGCCTTGCTCCAACACCAAGGAAATCGCGCAGGTCGGCTCCATCTCGGCCAACAGCGACGCGAATGTCGGCCAGATCATCGCTGAAGCGATGGACAAGGTGGGCAAAGAAGGCGTGATCACCGTGGAAGACGGCAAGAGCCTGGAAAACGAACTCGACATCGTCGAAGGCATGCAGTTCGACCGTGGCTATCTGTCGCCTTACTTCATCAACAACCAGGACAAACAGGTTGCCGTGCTCGACAACCCGTTCGTGCTGCTGCATGACAAGAAAATCTCCAACATCCGCGACTTGCTGCCCGCGCTGGAGCAAGTGGCCAAGTCCAGCCGTCCGCTGCTGATCATCGCGGAAGACGTGGACGGCGAAGCGCTGGCCACCCTGGTGGTCAACAGCATCCGCGGCATCCTCAAGACTGTGGCCGTCAAGGCGCCGGGCTTCGGTGATCGCCGCAAGGCCATGCTGGAAGACATCGCCATCCTGACCGGCGGCAAGGTCATTGCCGAAGAAGTCGGCATGACGCTGGAGAAGGTCACGCTGGCCGATCTTGGCCAGGCCAAGCGCATCGAAGTGGGCAAGGAAAACACCATCCTCATCGACGGTGCTGGTGTGGCCGCCGACATTGAAGCCCGCGTCAAGCAGATCCGCATCCAGATCGAGGAAGCCACCTCCGACTACGACCGTGAAAAGCTGCAAGAGCGCGTGGCCAAGCTGGCTGGCGGCGTGGCCGTCATCAAGGTCGGCGCCGCTACCGAGATGGAAATGAAGGAGAAAAAGGCTCGCGTGGAAGACGCCCTGCACGCCACTCGTGCTGCGGTGGAAGAAGGCATTGTGGCTGGCGGTGGCGTGGCGCTGCTGCGCGCCCGCCAGGCCGCAGGCGAGATCAAGGGCGACAACCACGATCAGGAAGCTGGCATCAAGATCGTGCTGCGTGCCATTGAACAGCCGCTGCGCGAAATCGTCGCCAACGCCGGTGGCGAGCCCAGCGTGGTGATCAACAAGGTGCTCGAAGGCAAGGGCAATTTTGGCTTCAACGCCGCCAACGACACCTATGGCGACATGCTGGATATGGGCATTCTCGACCCGACCAAGGTCACCCGCACCGCGCTGCAGAACGCCGCCTCCGTGGCCGGCCTGATGCTGACCACCGAGTGCATGGTGGCCGAGGCGCCGAAGGAAGAAGCCGCCCCCTCCATGCCTGGCGGCGGCATGGGCGGCATGGGCATGGACATGTAAGTCCAGACCCAGAGTCTGCTGCTTGCTGGTCCGACTGCCCTGGCAGTTCGGGCCATCGCAAAGCCTGCCGTCCGAGAGGATGGCAGGCTTTTTGCGTATTCAGGCTCCTGTTGCGCGATATCGGGGTGCAGCGTTTGGCATGGGCCTGCCGGGCGCCTCGCTACCATCGGCTCCATTCGGATACGGAGAGTTGCAATGTCACGCTTTTGCACCCAATGCGGTATAGAAAACAAGGACGCGGCCAAATTCTGCAAGCACTGTGGTGCGTCCATGATGCCCAATGACGGGGAGGCGGCACCGGGCGCGGAAGAGTTGCCAGGGGCCGACGCGCAGCAGGACGCGGTGGAGCGCGCGGCGCTGGAGCGGCATCACACGCAGCACGTTGATGCTGCGGATGCAGCGGATGCAGCGGATGCAGCGGATGCAGCGGATGCAGCGGATGCAGCGGATGCAGCGCACGCGTCGGAAGAGGCTGATGCCAGACGCCTTGCCGAGGCGGCGTGGGCGCGGGCCCACGCCGAGCAGGCGGCGCTGACTGCCGCGGCGCGGCAGGCCCTGGCGGCCCGGCAGCAACGCGAACAGGAGTCGGCTCCCGCCGCGGCGCTTGCCACACAGCTGGCTGCACAGCAAGCCGCGCAACAGGCAGCGGAACAGGCAGCGGAACAGGCCGAGGCCGCGGCGCAGAAGGAACGCGCTCACCGCGAGGAGGAGCGGCGTGCGGCAACCGCCAGGCTGGAG
Source organism: Thiomonas sp. (assembly GCA_028706735.1). Classification (GTDB taxonomy): domain Bacteria; phylum Pseudomonadota; class Gammaproteobacteria; order Burkholderiales; family Burkholderiaceae_C; genus Thiomonas. The sequence goes on along the minus strand of JAQTVS010000020.1, from coordinate 3,695 downwards.
GCGGACATCCGCGCCAGGGCAGAGGCGTCGGCAGCCGCTGTCAAGGCGCGGCCACGTCCAGCCGCACCAGCCACGTCGTCCCCGCCCACGGAGCCAGTGCACGAGGCGGTCAAGGGCAGCAATGCGGTGCTCTTCGGCGGCGTCGCCACCGTGGCCATCGCGTTTGCGCTGATTGGCGGGGGCAGCTTGTGGTGGGCGATGAAACATCCGCAGCAGGACAAGGGCGGCGCGCCCGCAGCGGTCAGCAGCGCGGAGTCCGCCGCCAGTCCGTCTGCAACTGCCGTTCCGGCTGTGATTTCGGCTGCAACGCCGACGCCTGTGAGCCCCGCATCCATGCCGCAGGCCGCGCCCACGGTGGCTCCCCCTGCAGCGCCACGGACGACGCTCTCCGGCCAGTCTGCTGCCAAGTCCAGTCCTGAGGCATTCAAGCCGGCGCCCCTGCGCACAGAACACCCGAAGCCAGCGCCGCATGTTGCACCGGCGCCTGTGCGTGAGGAGGCGTCGCAATCCACGCGGCGTGCCGAGCCAGCTCCCGCCCCTGCGGCGCAACCCGCGCCCGTCGCGCCTGCCAGGCCGGTGGGGCGGGTGGAGGCCCTGCGCGCGGGATTGGCCGCCTGCGAGCAGAAGGGCAATTTTTTCACCCGGCAACTCTGCATTCAGGAGACACGATGGAAATATTGTGGTGCTCCACTCTCGCCTGACCCGCTGTGGGGCAAGGTCGCCGAGTGTCCGAATTCGGCGCAACAGCCCAACAACCCGTAACTGCGCGGCGCGCCTCGCGCCGTCAACCGTCCAGGGAGGACATCATGACTGTGAAAACCACCAATAACCTCGGCGTGCTGCTGCGCAGCTATGAGGCGCTGCACAACTGGCGCGCGCTGGCCATGCTGGCTGGCAGCTTTGTTCTGGGCGGGCTGGCCATCAGTGGCGGCGCTGCGGCCGGCACGAGCTCGGGCAGCGCGGCGGTGATGATGCTCATGAGTCTGCTGGGGGCCATCATCATCATCGTGGGCATGAATGCCAGCGGGCTGATGCTGATCGACCAGGCGTATGACCAGCCGATCCGCGGCTTCGGCCCGGCCTTTCTGGGCGGCGTGCAGTCGGCGCTCTATGTCATTGGCCTGCTCATTCTGCTGGGGCTGGGCTTTGCGGTGGTCTTGCTGGCGGCTTATCTGTTGTCGCTGCTTGGACGCATTCCGGGGGTGGGAGGGCTGTTTGGTTTTTTGCTCGGCGGGCCGCTGGTTGTGGTGGTGGCGCTGGCCTATGCCGTGCTGCTGCTGGCCGGGCCGCTGATGATCGCGGCGGTGTGGCACGGCGAGGGCTTCATTGCGAGCCTGTCGCGTGCGGTCGGTATCGTGACCAAGCGGCCGCTGGAGGTGTTCATGCACTTTCTGGTGCTCGGCTTGCTGGTGTTCCCGGCGGTGGCCTTCATCTTTGCCGTGGTGTTCGCGGGCAGCATGTTCGTCGGTGGATTTTTCGCCGCAGGCAGTTTCGGCGGCATGGGCATGGGGGGCTTTGGTGGTTTCGGCGGGATGCGCGGCATGGAAGGTGTGGCGCTGGGCGGAGCGGGCATGGGGGGCGCGGGACTGTCCATCAGCCTGGTGTGGTTTCTGGCGTGGTCGGTCGTGAGCCTGATCTATGTCCTGGGCATGATCTTTGTGTACCGCGCTGTTGGCGAAGGGGTGGGTTCCGAGGCCTCTGACGTGGTGGGACAGAAGCTGGCGCAGTTCAAGCAAAAGCTCGATGAATACAAACCCCGCGCCGCGCCGGTGGCCCCGCCGTCTGCAGGCCCGGCATCGCCCGTTCAACCGTCGGCCGATCAGCCCCCTGCGCCGCAGGAGGAGCCGTCTCCTGCGGCAACGCACTGCCCCGCGTGCGGCGCCGCAGTGCAGCCCGACGATGTGTTCTGCGGCAGTTGCGGCCACAGGCTGAAATAGCCTTTGCGCGGAACACCCATCAGCGCTTTTTCAACTCCCAATCGATCACCATGAGCGGCGAATTTTCCGACCGCAGCCTGGCGCTCAATCTGCCCAATCCCTAGGAGCCTGTCGGACTTGAGAATCGCGGGCTGCAAAAAGGCTGTGCGGCGTCCTGCGGCAGCGGCTTTTTGCCCCATAGCTTGGTCTATGGGGCGGCAAATCCGCCGCCGCAGGCCATCCCCACCCCCATTTTTCGCTCTACGCGACTCAAGCCCGACAGGCTCCTAGCGCATCGAGAATCTGTTTCTCTATCTTGCCGCTGCGGCGCCGATCCTCGCCGGGCTGATCGTGCTGTTTCAGGTGCGCGGGCATTTGCAGGCGGCCGCTTGCAGGCGGGCGTCGATGCGCGCGGGGCTGCGGCCTCCGGAGTTGCCGTGCCGTTGCTCCTGAGAAAACTTGGGGCGGCCCGGCGTTTTCTCAGAGGGTGTGAATGAATCCGGCGTGGCCGAGCAGCGCGCCCAAAGGGTTCCAATCCAGGCGCAAAGCACAGCCGTGCCCGTCGGCACGGCGCGCATTTGCAACGCCGAGTGGGACGATTTGGGTGCGATGAGCGGACATGGCGGATTTGTTCACACCCTCTCAGGAGACATGCGGCATTCGGGCAAGAGACAATGCCCGCATGAGTACAGTCTTTTCGCACACCCTGATGCGCAGCGCATTGGCGCTGCTGTTGGCTGCCGCGGCGGCAGCGGTTGCGGCTCCACTGGCGGGTGCTGCGGCCCTTCAGCCTGCTCCTGCGCCGTCCAGCGCGGCGCTATCCACAGACGCCGGGCGCACCTGTCTGGTGCTGTCGGGCGGCGGCGCGCGCGGCTTCGCGCACATCGGCGCGCTGGAAGCCTTGCAGCAACTCCATGTGCCGATCGACTGCATTGCCGGCACCAGCATGGGGGCGATCATCGGCGGGCTGTACGCCGAAGGGGTGTCGGCCGATGTGCTGCGCAGCCAGGTCTCGGGCATGGACTGGGCCGGCGTGCTCTCCAGCCGTCCTGCGCGCGCGGGGCTGAATTTCCGCCGCAAGCAGGCCGACGAGCAGATGCCGGGTGGCATGGAGTTCGGCTTGAGCGACCGGGGGCAGGTGCAGTTTCCGAACGCGGCGGTCAACACCACCCAGCTTGAACAGGTGCTGACCAATCTCACCCTGCCGGCCATTCCGGTGCGCAACTTCAATGATCTGCCGATTCCGTTCCGCGCCGTGGCGACCAATCTGGTCACGGGACAGAAGGTGATTCTGCAGCGGGGCACGCTGGCCAATGCATTGCGCGCCAGCATGTCGGTGCCGGGGGTGTTTCCCCCCACGGAGGTCGATGGCGTGCTGCTGGGCGACGGCGGCCTGGTGGACAACCTGCCGGTGGACGTGGCGCGCGCCATGGGGGCGCAGCATATCGTGGCGATCAATATCGGCACGCCGCTGGAATCGCGCGAGGCGCTCGACAACATCGTCGGGCTGACCTCGCAGATGATCAACATCCTGATCGAGCAGAACATCCGGGCGCAGATCGCCAGCCTCAAGCCCGGCGACGTGTTGATCTCGCCGGATCTGGGCAATCTGTCCTCACTCGACTTTCAGGGCGGTGACCGCGCCATCAAAATCGGCTACGACGCCGTCATGGCCGCGCGCGCGCAGCTCGCGCCACTGGCCTTGCCGCCAGCGCAGTACGCCCGGTGGCGCAACGCCTTCGCCCGCAGGGCGCAGACGCTCGTGGCGCAGATGCAATT